>JAFGJD010000006.1 GCA_016929235.1 Candidatus Babeliales bacterium
ATCGCGACCCTCCATCACGATATCATGTTTACGCGAAAACTCTCGTTGAAATTTTAAGAGTGAATCACGAACATATTGATTAGTAGAGACACGGGAGGATAGCTCATCCATAACACCCGTCTTTAGATGCTGGGTTATATCTACACCCTTAAAAACCAGTTGTGCCCCTGTCTCAGGTTTATAAAAATAGCTCAGGTTATTTTTTGCAAGCGCCTCGGCGACATCTTCTTGGCGAGGCGCTCCTATAGTAGCGACAGAGTATCCGTAATGCGTTGATAAAATATATGCTAAAGCTCTGTACAGAAGCCCTGTGGAAACATAATAAAAACAAAGTTCTTTTGCCAGGAGACGAGCCATCGTTGATTTGCCGCTTGCCGCGGGACCATCAATCGAAATTATCATATAAAAACCCCATAGTTACACAGCGATATCAATACCGGTTAATTCAATATTTGTCTTTCCATTCCAATAATTTTCGTGAACCTGCGCTGCAACTGAGAACGATTCGGTGCCCATGTTTTGTAAAACGTCAAATAGATCTGGCCTATTGAAAAAAATAACTGGCTTTATAATTCCTTCAGCAAAGATCTGACATTTGACATGCGCATCTTTCAAAATACGCGGCGCTTGTACCAACGACACATCGTGAAGCACAAAGACTGGCATCTCATTTGCATTGCCAAACGGCTCAAGATACGCCATATCCTGCAAAGTGCGTTTGTTAAGATCAGGCAATTTAAGTGCTGCATGTATAACGAGCTTTTGCTTAAGATCCTCTTCGCTCAATTGCTCACGAATACAGTGTTCCATATGTTCTTTTAAAGCAGGAACGGATGTTAAAAGTAAGGATAATCCAGCAGCATTCGCATGACCGCCAAAACTCGTCAGAAGATGCTCGCCAGATTTCAATGCTTGAAAGATATCAAATTCAGGGATAGAACGGCACGATCCCTTTGCAATGCCATCCTTACTGAGGTGCAAGAGAATCGTAGGCTTACCGTAGGCACCAACTAATCGTGACGCAACCAATCCGATCACACCTGGCGGCCATGATTCGCTTGCAGCGATAATGCAATGTTCTTTTTTAAGATTAATATGCCCCGCTTCAATTTCTGCTACTACCTCGTTAAAGATAGATTTCTCGATATCCTTACGAGCCTGATTTAGCTCATACAACACTGCACCAATATGCTCTGTTTCTTTTTTATCTGTTCCCAAAAGAAACTTTACACCTTTCCGTGGATCTTCCAGGCGACCGAGTGCATTCAATTGAGGAGCCACCGCAAATCCAATATCGCTCGATGACACCGATGGTTTTATAAGATTGACATTACTGCATAACACCTGCAATGAGTAGCTCGTATTCTCCTTGACTATCCGCAACCCTTCGCGCACCCAGAACCGATTTTCACCTAATAATGGAACAACGTCTGCTATTGTACCTAACAAAAGAAACTCATAGACACGCTCAGGCAATTGCATTTTTTTGTATTCGTACAAGAGAGACATCACTTTAAAAATAACACCAACTCCAGCGAGATACTTAAATGGATATTCACAATCCTGGCGTTGTGGATTAACAATTGCATACGCATTGGGCAGCTGATCATGTGGTTTATGGTGATCTGTTATAACAACATCAATATCATTTGCCTGTGCTAGCTCAACTGCTTCGTGCGCCGTAATTCCGTTATCTACGGTAATAATCAACGAATAGCCGCTATCGATAGCTTTCCCCACAATTTTCTTCGAAAGACCATACCCATCTCTTACTCGATGCGGCAGATAAAAATTTACCTTAGCACCCAATGGCAAGAGACATTCAAGTGCAAGTGCAGTTGATGAAATACCATCAACATCGTAGTCGCCAAAAATAAGTATCTTTTCTTGTGCTTCAACCGCACGAATAATTCTTTGTACTGCCTTTTCAGCATCTTGAAGCAACGATGCATGCGCAACATCTTTCTCATACGAACTAAATAGAAACGAATCGATTTTTTCTCGCGATGTTAACCCGCGGTATTGAAGAACTTGCACAATAGGAAGAGAAAGATTGTAAAGAGATGCGAGGTCTAAACTCTGTTGTTCATCTACATGTGGCAAAAGCCACATGTACTTAGCACCCTGCAAAAAGGTGTTGGGCATGTCTATCCTCGAATAATAACATGCCCAACATAATGCTATAGATCCGCGTATGACGCAAGCTAGAAATCATTGATGCCCGTCTTCGTGATCCCATGAGATCGAAAGTTTTGGATATGGAGTGTCTGGATTG
This sequence comes from Candidatus Babeliales bacterium, assembly GCA_016929235.1. Taxonomy (NCBI): domain Bacteria; class Candidatus Babeliae; order Candidatus Babeliales; species Candidatus Babeliales bacterium. The sequence goes on from JAFGJD010000006.1 coordinate 2,276, forward strand.
ATTTTAATCACGTAATACTGGTTTTTTCTTATCTTATCTCTTGAAGTAGCAGACACGCCGGTTACCTGGCCACGCTTCGTCCAGATATCTTGTGGAGTCCAGAGATTATTGAAGGAGGGTTCTTCAGTGCCCGTTTTTTCTGAAAGAGTTGCCCTTAACCCAGTTCCGACAGCTTCAAGCCTTAACTTCCATTTACCTCTTACAACCTCTCCAAATGCAGTCGCAGTGTGCCATCGAGAATGTTTTAAATCTTTCAAATCACTGGATAAAGAACTATCGACCTCGACACAGTATTGAGCCACGGGGAAATACACATAGCCACATACAGTACCACATAATAATAAGATACCCACTAGTAAACTAATCGTAAGCTTCATAGATTCTCCTCTCAGTACACATCACATAACATCACAGTAACAAGAAGAGATTATCTAAGACAATGGTATTACTCATTTTTGGTTTTCAAAGTTGGAAAGAGAATCACATCCTTAATGGAAGTCGTATTAGTCACCAACATCGTTAAACGATCGATACCAACACCAACGCCAACGGTAGGAGGAAGACCATACTCAAGCGCACGCACATAGTCATCATCATAGTGCATCGCTTCAACATCACCCTCGCTTTTTGCTTGTGCCTGTTCCCTAAAACGCTCTGCTTGATCAAATGGGTCATTAAGCTCGTTGAATCCATTAGCAAGTTCCATGCCACCGATAAACAACTCAAACCGTGCGGCAATTGTTGGATTATCTTTATCACGCTTTGCAAGCGGAGAGACCTCAATTGGAAAATCTATGATAAAGGTTGGATAAATTAATTTTCCTTCCACCAACTCTTCAAACAATATATAGATCTTTTCATTATATGAAGCATGTTGACGCGGTACGGCAATCTTGTGCTTTTTCAAGGTAGCATCAATAAATTTTTCGGAGATTTCTTTCTCTGATAAACCACCAATCTCAATCAATGATGATCTCATCGGAATACGTGCAAATGATGCTGAGAAATCAATCGTCTGCTCACCAAATGAAACCTTTAGTGCTCCTACAGCTTCCGTCATGGCAGAACGGATCAACGCTTCGACAAATGCCATCGCATATTCGTAATCCTGATATGCCGTATAAAATTCAAGCATGGTAAATTCAGGATTATGCTTGGTTGAAATCCCTTCATTTCTGAAATTACGATTAATCTCATATACACGCTCAAAACCCCCAACAACCAATCGTTTCAAATATAGTTCAGGAGCAATTCGCAAATACAGATCCATATCATAAGTATTATGGTGCGTTACAAACGGTCGCGCATTCGCACCACCTGGAATCGGATGAAGCATTGGTGTTTCTACTTCAAGATAACCATGATCATCTAAATAACGACGTAGCTCACGGACCAACTTAGATCGAATTATAAACTTATCTTTAGTTTCTGGATTACTCATCAGGTCGAGGTACCGCTGACGATATCGTACTTCTATATCAGCAAGACCATGATATTTTTCTGGAAGCGGATGTAGACATTTACTTAAGAGGACAAACTTAGCAACCTTCAGAGTTATCTCACCCGTCTTGGTCTTAAATGAGGTCCCCGTTACCCAGACAATATCGCCCATATCTATCATGGTGTTAAAGAGGGTAAATGCCTCTTCGCCTACAACATCTTGACGAATGTAGAGTTGTAAGCGATCATCTTGGTCTTGGAGATTTGCAAAAATTGTTTTGCCGTGATGACGAATAGTCATAAGTCGACCAGCAAGCGAATATTCAACAATCTCCTGCTCATCATCAAAGCGAGAAATGATTGTTTTTGTTGTGATTCCAACAGGTATACATGGTGGCCATGCTTCTATACCCTGTTCTTTGAGCTTGGCAACTTTTTCCACACGTACATCGTGCTCACTGCGATCCGTGTCTTGCATCGTATTTTGGGACGTTGGTTTTGTATCCATAGCGCAAAGCTCTTATTAGTTACGGGTTATTTTTGCTTGACTACTGCTAAGCAGTATACAAAACCAAAGCTATTTTGCTAAGAAACGGCATTTTTATAAAGTTGCTCAACGGTATCCCAATTGACGACGTGCCACCAGGCAGTAATAAAATCAGGCCGCTTATTCTGGTATTTTAGGTAGTACGCGTGCTCCCAGAGATCGAGGGCAAGAAGAGGCTCCTTACCATAAGACAATGGCGTATCTTGATCCTGTGTTGTCATGATCTCAAGCGTATGCTCTGATGTCACTACTAACCATGTCCAGCCACTTCCAAACAACGACCGAGCCGCCCCTGTAAAACGATCCTTGAAGGAATCAAAACTACCAAATTCCTGTTCAATTGCATGTGCCACCTCACCTTGGGGAGTACCCCCACCACCCGGCTTCATGCAGGTCCAGAACAAGGTATGATTTGCAAAACCACCTCCGAAATTCCGCAGGCCATGACGAATATCTTCAGGAATCGAGTCCAGATGCCGCAATAAATCATTAATGGTTTGCTTGAAAAGTTCTGGATGTTTTTGAAGAAGTTCATTGGTCTTGTTCAAATATCCACGATGATGTCGATCATAATGAATCTCCATTGTTCGAGCGTCAAGATATGGCTCAAGCGCATCATATGAATAAGGAAGTGGAGGAAGAACAAACATGAATATCCTTTAGTTCCTTAGAGCAATATTTGCTGTTGCATCAGCGGCTTCAAAAAACTTTTTGGTAAAGTCGATCACAAGCGTGGGATCATAAAGTTTACAGCTAAAGACGTCAATATAGGCAGTGTTGGTAAAATTAGCAAAATGGCCTGAAATAAGTGAGGTTTCAATTAATTGAGTCATGGAAAATCCAGAAACTTTTTCATCATCCCCAAAGTGTACGACCTGGCATTCTCCAAATCGTCGCATCTCAATCAACTCGCATAATTGTACTACATAATCACGGATTGCATCAGCTGAACGTATCGTCTCAGGATTACAATCATGAAGATCAATACTCGTCAGCACACCCCACACCTCTCCCTGATCGTATGCTTCTTGAATTGTTTCATATGAATCGCATCGAACAGCTGCATGTACATTAATAAAACCAACTGTCATAATCAGAGCTAAACATAATTTCTTCATTGAATCACTTTTCCTTATTCAGTAATACTGCTGCGATAATACACAATATCGCCCTCGCGGGCTAAACCGAGATGCTCTCGTGCTAATTTTTCCTTATAAAATGAATCTGTTTTCCAACGATCTATTTCACACTCGAGCTTTGCCACCTCAATCCTCTGGGCGGCGATTTTATCAGATAATCCGAGATTCTCAATATGAAGTTGTCGACGAGCTTGTATTCCATGTGTACCACATAAATACATAAAAATAAAAACAACAACTTCTATACCAAAAAAAATACGAAACAGTGTTTGTTTTAAGGACAGCATACCCCGCTCCCTTTCTTAAAGAATAAACTAGCATCACCGTACTCAATTATGGTACCTTACGTACAGAGTTATCATCAAAAAAGGAATAGTAATGAAGTCAGCAATTCTCTCTGTTATCCTCTGCATGCCCATTCTTGCTCAAGAAGAACCTATCCTTGCAGACACATCACAAGAACCAGAAAATCATGATGCATTCGACAAGGAGATCTATAACTGGACTAAGACGCTCTCTGAGGCATTCCACCTCATGAAGACAAAATATTACGTTAAGAAATTTGATATCCAAGATGCAATGTCCAATTGTATCGATTCATTTGTGAGCCAAGATCCACACAGCTCCTTCATGAATCCAAAGTCATACAAAGATATCATTGACTCAACAAACGGAGAGTTTTTTGGAATCGGCGTGGTTATCTCAACAAACAAAGCCCCCGAGGAAGAATTTCTTCCTATCCTGGATACTGTTCCTGATGGCCCAGCAGATCACGCTGGACTGGTGCAAGGTGATAAGATTATTGAGATTGATGGCCTAGCGCTCAGAGGCATGACTTCTGATGAAGCAACTGCAAAATTAAAAGGTGAGCGTAATTCAAAAGTTCACTTAAAGGTCATTCGTGATGGATACGCTGAGCCACTGAAATTTGATATTACTCGTGACGTTGTCAAGGATCAAAATTCACTGTGTTACCACTTTAAAGACAATGATGTGTACTACATTCATTTGGCAATGTTCACACAAAACGCTCCGCAACAAATTGAAGCTCTTCTCCAAAAAGCTCAAAAAAAATCATGCAAAGGCATTATACTCGACCTACGCAATAACTCAGGAGGCCTTCTTCCCTCAGCAGTTGATCTTGCGGGTATTTTTATTGATAAGGGCAGTGTTGTCGTTACAACTCGCGATCGCAACAATACGATCCAGGAAACGTTCTCTACCACACGCGATCCGATCAATATCTCAGGAATACCTCTTTTTGTCCTCGTAAATAACTATACCGCATCCGCAGCAGAAATTCTTGCGGGCTGTCTTCAAACCTATGCCGATCGCATAGCACAACAATCAAAAAATAAAAAACAGGATAGATTGTTAGTTTTCCTTGTTGGCACAACTACATTTGGAAAAGGCTCTGTACAAGAAGTAATACCAGTCAGCAATGATTGCGCCGTTAAAATAACTACATCATTATATTTTTTACCAAACAACATCACGATTCAAGGTGTCGGTATAACACCCGACATAACGATTGATAGTAAGCTGCCGCCAACAGAACAGATGGTCTGGGTCAATAAACATTATGGCCGAGAAAGCGCGCTGAAACATTCCATCAAAACTAATGCGCAAGAAAAAGATGCTCAGAAAAAATCTAAAAATACTGGCGAAGAAAAAACTGAAAAAAAATCAACGAAAGAGCGTCGTAAAGAAATGATCATGCGTGATTCACAAATTCAAGATACACTTACCTGTATTAATATCTTGAACCTAAACCCGCAAGCATGGAATGCCAGAACTGATGCAATCAAACTATTGAAGAAAACATTTGTGAATGGTAACGAACTTGTTCTAGAAGAAGTAAAGGCATAATGAACCACCCACTCAATAAATATTTGGCACAAGCTGGCGTAACGTCACGGCGGAAGGCCGTCGACTTAATAAAGTCAGGCGCTGTAACGGTCAATAACCATGTCGTTAAAGAGCCTTATCATCAAGTATCCAGTGATGACACAATCAAAGTAAACGGAGCGTTAATTCATCAGATCATTGTAAAACACGTATTTATTCTCAATAAACCTAAGGGATACATAACAACCACATCTGATGATCGCAAGCGTAGAACCGTTATGGATCTGTTTGTCGACATCAAAGAGCGACTCTTTCCTATAGGAAGACTCGATAAAGACACAACTGGTGTATTACTCATCACCAACGATGGAGACTTAGCCCATAAACTCTCACACCCCCGCTACGAAGTTGCCAAAGTCTATGACGTGGTCCTTGATCGTCCATTTGAGCATAGGGATTATGAACTCATCAAGCGAGGGCTTCGACTCTCAGACGGTATAATCAAAGTGGATCACATTGTTTACAGAAAGCACAGTAAAAAGGTTAGGCTCTCACTACACAGCGGTAAAAATAGAATCGTTCGCAGGATCTTCGAGCACATCGGCTATGAGGTCAAGGCACTCGATCGAAAAGCTTACGCAGGGCTAACGCACTTCGGTCTTGCGCGAGGCGCATGGCGATCGTTGACTAAGCAAGAGCACTCAAAATTGACTGCACGCTAATATTAACGTTTCACGAATTGGAACTTACGACGAGCCGCTTTTTGTCCATACTTCTTACGTTCCTTGTTGCGAGAGTCCACGGTCAAGAGACCATGTTTACGAAGTACAGATTTAAGGGATTCGTCAGTGCTAAGAAGAGCTCGTGCAAAGCCAAGTTTGACGGCATCAGCCTGACCAGCCTTACCTCCACCTTCAACAGAAACACGAACATCGTAATGAGACGCTTCAGCGCATACTCGCAATGGAGCAGTCGCTGAGAGACGGGACACTTCGGTATCAAAATATGATTCGGCAGGATAGTCGTTAACCATCATCTTGCCCGCACCGCGGTACAGCCATACACGCGCAACGGCGGCCTTACGACGGCCTACGCCATGCCCTGATTGAATGGGAGTTTTTTTGACTGCTTTCGCTGGTTTCTTGGTGGGGCGAGCTGCCTTCTTTTGTACCATATACCGATTAATCCTTGGTTCTATGTAAAAACGGTGATCCAAAGCGATCACCAGATTCTATCAATGATATCACTAGATATGATAGCCCAACGACCTGATTTGTCAAAATGAACCTGGAGCCGATGATCGGATTTGAACCGACGACCTACTGATTACGAATCAGTCGCTCTACCAGCTGAGCTACATCGGCAGCACTGTCTTGGGTTATGGCCTTTAAGTCTACCCTTCTAAGGCTTCTTGGCAAGCCAAACACCTAGTTGCATTGAGGTAAACACTTAATCGCTTTTCCGAGATGGGCTGCCCACAATCCACACAGATACCGTATTCGCCCGAATCGATGCGATCTATTACCTGGCGAATCATATTGTACTCTTCGATTTCCTTATCCTGGAGTGAACTCCTGAGAGCCTCCATAGTCGACGAGAGAGCCTGGTCACCTATATCCTGGACCTGATCATCTGAGAACTTTTCGCTATAAAGCTCAACGAGTTCTTGTTCAAGCTGCTGTTTACGCTCCATCAGCTTATCCTTAATCCTCCCCAGATCCTGACGCACCTCTACTGAACTTTTTACCGCGCTCACTACCTACCCTTTTTTTTCTAAAAAATTCACGTAACAACTCTCCTGCTTCATGCGCTTTAACCCCACCGATTATCTCGAAAGGCAGCGTCCTGTCTCTGTATATCGAAAGTGTTCCAAGCTTGTCAAGATGAAAGCCAAACACAGGAGAATCTGCACCGTATATTACTCCTGCAAGCCGGCTTAATGCTATGGCATGCAAACACATGGCACACGGCTCTAACGTCACATACAACCAAAATCCGTCTAGTCTCCAATCCCCATTTTTTTCACCTGCCTTGCGAAGAGCAAGTAATTCAGCATGGGCGGTTTGCGTATCAGTAGACTCTACTTGATTGTGCGCACGGGCAATCAGTGTACCATGCTTGTCAACCACAACGGCACCAACAGGAACCTCATCCTTATCGAACGCCTTGTGCGCCTGCTTAAGCGCCTCTTGCATAAAACGTTCTCGGACTTTTTGGGGAATCTGCATCAAATATACTCCGCACGCATTTTAAAATCATGACTTATTATCACCAGTATATTGGAAAAAATTACCAGATAATAGTAAGCTACCTGAGTGCGGTTTTTCACTCAAAATAAGCGTTTTAAAATACGTTCACCTGAACCAACCAGTCAGGATCAAGTAATGGTAGGAGATGTGAGCATGAGTAATGACTCGGCCAATAAAACAAATAAAGAATATGGTGCCTCGTCCATTCGTGTTATGGAAGGACTCGAGGCTGTACGTAAACGTCCTGCAATGTACATCGGTAGCACAGGACCTAATGGGCTCCACCATCTTGTCTATGAAGTTGTTGATAATTCAATCGACGAAGCCCTCGCTGGCCACTGCGACACTATCATCGTTACGCTTCACAAAAACGGCGCATGTTCCGTCGAAGATAACGGACGAGGTATTCCAATCGATATGCACCCAACAGAACGCGTATCCGCTACTCAAGTTGTACTCACAAAATTACACGCTGGCGGCAAATTCGACAAAGATTCGTACAAGTACTCTGGGGGACTTCATGGCGTTGGTGTCTCAGTTGTCAATGCTCTCTCCAGCAAATTAACCGCCGAGGTTTATCGTATAGGGAAAATTCACAGTATCTCATTTGAACGTGGAAAGCCACTTTCTGAACTAACCGTAATAGGTGAAACTGAAAAACGTGGAACCCTCATTAGCTTCATGCCAGATCCAGCCATCTTTCAAGAAACTACAACATTCAACTTTGACATACTCTCAGCACGCCTCCGCGAACTCGCATTTCTTAATAAGGGCGTACACATCACGATTACCGATGAAATCAATGAAAAAGAAAATAAGTTTTTCTTTGAAGGTGGCATCGTTTCGTTCGTCGAACATATCAATAAAAAGAAGACTCCACTTTTTAAAGAGATCATGCATCTTGAAACCAACGATGATCAATATATGCTCGAGCTTGCGCTTCAATATAATGATGGCTACGGAGAACAAGTCTTCTCATTTGTTAACAATATTAATACCGCCGAAGGTGGTACCCATGTATCTGGATTCAAGTCTGCGCTCACAAAAATTTGCAATCGCAAAGCATCAGAACTCGGCGCACTAAAACCAAACGATAGCTTCTCGAGTGATGACGTCCGCGAAGGGCTGGTGGCTGTCATTAGCATGAAAGCACCAGAACCACAGTTTGAGGGTCAAACTAAAACTAAGTTGGGTAATAGTGAAGTTAAAGGTCTCGTGGATTCATGGGTCTTTTCATTCCTAGATACATACTTTGAAGAAAACCCCGCTGTCGCCAAAAAGATTTTTCAAAAGGCTGAGCTCGCAAAGCGTGCTCGTGAAGCAGCCCGAAAAGCTCGTGATCTAACACGAAGAAAAACAGCACTTGACTCCATGATTCTTCCCGGAAAACTTGCTGATTGCTCCGAAGAAGATGCAACAAAAACAGAATTATTTATTGTGGAGGGTGACTCTGCAGGTGGCTGTTTTTCTAGTGATACTAAGGTTGCACTTGTTGATGGAAGAATGGTTTCGTTTGCGCAGCTCATTGAGGAAGATAAGCAAGGCAAGCAGAATTATTGCTACACGATTACTAAGGATGGCAATATTGATATTGCACCAATCAAGCACCCACGAATCACCAAGCGCGATGCCTCTGTTATTCGCATAACACTCGATAATGATAAAGGTATTACCTGTACACCTGACCACTTATTTATGCTTCGAGATGGCTCATATAAAAAGGCCCAAGATTTAACAAAAAAAGATTCCTTGATGCCTCTCAATAGAAAACTCTCTGAGATTAAACACCGTATCACGATTAAAGATTATGAGATGGTTCTGGATCCAAAAAAACATAAATGGATCTTCACTCATCTGCTCTCGGATCGTTACAACCTCAGACATGGTACCTATAAATTAGAAGATGGTTCCCACAAACACCACATCGACTTTAATAAGCACAATAATAATCCTGAAAATCTTGTCCGCATGATTCCAGAAGATCATCTAGCACTTCACCGAAGCATGCTTCACAAAACGATTCATCGCGAAGATGTAAAGGAAAAGGCACGACAAGCGCACGCCAAACCAGAATATCGCAAAAAAATTAGTAAGCTCATGTCGACATCTAAAATGAGGTCACTCTTAAGTAGTCGAGCCAAAAAGCAATGGGAAGATGAAGAATATAAGCACTACATGACTTCTAAATTCCTCGAATTTTATCACTCCAATGCGGACTACAGAAAACAGAATAATGAACAGCTCAATCAAGCACAGCAGGAATATTGGAACTCTGAAGAAAGCCGCACCAAACAAGCACAACGTGTCACAAAATTTTTCAAAAAGCATCCTGAGCGTCGTGAAGAACTTTCTGACCTAGCAAAACAGCAATGGCAAGATCTAGAACTCCTAGAATGGCGGTCACAAAAAACCTCTGAGCAATGGACAGATGAGTTCAGAGAAAAACGAAAAAAAGCCTATAACCAAGCATATTACAAACATAGTATGGGCTTATTGAAGAAGGTGTTTGAACAAGACCACTGTTTAGATAATTACGACAAAACCCGCATTGCAGAAAACAATAAAATCCTTCTTCGCTTAGACACCGTCTGCGAACGATTCTTTGATGGAAATTATACTCAGCTCACAGAAGCAGTGAAACACTATAATCACAAGATTAAATCGATTCAGTATCTCAGTAGCAAGATTGATGTGTATGATCTTGAAGTAGAAGGCACTCACAATTTTGCTCTTGCATCAGGAGTCTTTGTTCACAACTCAAGTAAACAAGCACGTGATCGCGATATTCAAGCCGTATTACCACTTAAAGGTAAAATTTTAAACGTAGAAAAAGCACGACTCGATCGCATGCTCTCTAACGAAGAAATCAAAGCACTAATTTCAGCGATCGGCTGTGGAATTGGTGATGATTTCGATGTCACCAAAGCCCGCTATCATAAGATCGTTGTCTGTACCGATGCTGACGTTGATGGTGCACATATTAGAACATTACTTTTAACCTTGTTCTTCCGATACATGAATCCACTCATTGAAGCTGGATACCTCTATATTGCACAGCCGCCTCTTTACAAGGCAAAGATTGGCAAAAAAGAACAATATTTACAGAACGAACAAGCATTCAAACATTTCTTATTTGATTGGGCTCGAGAAAACTTAGAATTAAAAACACCACAAAAAACATTCGATGAAACAGCATGGAATGAGTTCTTTGGGTCCCTTACCGATTACTCCGACAAACTTGAAGAAGCAAGCAAACGTTTTGGACTTACTGAGGCAAACTGCCATAAACTAGTCAAATTCCTAACGGCATTTAGCTGGGACAAGGCAGAAGGGAAAACAGCACTTCGAGACAAACTCCAAGAAGTATTTACGTCGTTTAAGGTCTCTATTACTCAGCCAGAACCAATAGTTCATGAAGATGGCGCAACAGAACCAGTAGCCGATACTGACATTCATATCGTCTTCAAAAAAGACAACAAAGAATGGTCGGTACGCTTAAACTTTTTCTCATCAAGCATGATCAGGACACTTATAGAAGCATTTGCTCCACTAACATTTCTCGAAACAAAGGAGTGGACACTGGGCGTTAAAGATCGTGAAAAGGATACATCTGCCAAAGGAACCTTGAAGCTTATAAATACTATTGCAAAGTTAAGCAAGAGCTTCATGAGCGTACAGCGCTATAAGGGTCTGGGTGAAATGAATGCTGACCAACTTTGGGAAACAGCCATGAATCCAAAGACTCGCTTAATGCTCAAAGTATCAATCGAAGATGCACTCGAAGCTGATTCGTGGTTTGCTACCTTGATGGGCGATGATGTCACCGGACGGAAAGCCTATATTGAACAATTTGGACACTTTGTTAAGAATCTCGACATCTAGATTTTGATGCAACATCATCAAACAGCGATACTTAATATTTCAGGAAGCTATTATTGTCCGATCTAAAAAGATGAGGCCTCCATGAACAAAGACATTAAAACGTTCATCAAAAATAATCAGCTCATTAAAGACAGAGAGACCATTGTACTTGGGCTTTCAGGCGGCCCCGATTCAATTTTTCTACTTCATCTTCTTGCTGAATATTACAAAAAAGGAACCATTAAACTAATAGGCGCACATCTCGATCATCAATGGCGGACAGATTCAGGCAAGGACACAGAATTCTGCAAAGAATCCTGCAATGAATTGAATGTTCCGTTTGTATCTGCAACAGCTGCATCATTAAATCTTAATTTGAAAAAGGGCTCTAAAGAGGAACAGGGCCGCATCATGCGACGCTATTTTCTCGAAACGGTGGCCTATGAACATAAAGCGCAGTTGATTGCTCTTGCACATCATGCGCAGGATCAACAAGAAACATTTTTTATTCGTTTGATTCGTGGAACCACGCTCAGCGGATTGACCGGAATGAGACCACAGTATGGCGCATACATTCGTCCCCTTCTTGAAACAAATAAATCTGACATTCTCAAATATCTTGATGACCATAAAATTGCATATCTAACTGATCCAACAAATGTATCCGATGAATACTTACGGAATCGCATTAGAAAGCGTGTGATGCCTGCACTACAAGAATGTGATTCAAGATTTGACCAAAATTTCACTCGAACAATGTACAACTTGCAAGCAAGTGAACAAGTGCTTGAGCAGTTAACATTGGGAACATTTCAACAACTTGCTAGTAAAAAAAATGATGGATATCAGCTCACCTACAAAACACTGCTACAATTACATCCGTATCTCCAAAAGCGCATTTTAATGTTCTGGATGATTGTAGAACGAGTCATCTTCACACCAACTGATACATTCCTTGATGAAATTATTCGGTTCCTACTCCAACCTACAAGCAAAGCTCATACACTGCATCAGACATGGAAACTCGTGAAAACGAAGGACACATGCTATATAGATCACACAGATAGCGATACAAGTCTTTGATCTCCGAACAACGCAGAAATAGAAAGACGCAGCTCAACAGGATCAGGCCGTCTAAAGAACTGAATTCTCCTATATAATTCTGCAAAATGATCCTGAGAAATCGCACCCACTTCTTCCGGAATGCCGGGAGCGGAAAACCGCTCACACGCCCCTTCCAGCGCTTGAGAAAACGACCGTACATAGCGAGGGAAAAAAGGCGCATGCCTATATTCCTCATGATAGCGCACCAAGTCTTCGAGCAGCTTGTTGCATGTATTAAATACAAACGACATCGAAGAATCCGATGGTGTACGCAGTGTGGCAGCCCAGACCTGAAGGAGGGTACCATACAAATCACTTACCGATTCTTTTGCAAAAGAATCCTCCATTCCAAAACACGCTACCGGCAACAGAACCACCAATAACCCATATTTAATGCTGCGCATCGTCTACCTTGCATATTACTTTTGTATAGGAAATCCCGAACGTAAAATCCTTATAGCCTGGTATCGCCATCAGTTACATTCCGGCATGACTCAATACCAAACATAGTCCTAATTTCATGCAAGGAAAGAATCTTTTCAGGGCCCACTCTACCCTGCAACTCACAGGAAGCTTGCTGAAAACATTCTGGATATCTCGCTACCACACGCTGAAGCGCCTTTGTCATTTTTGTTCGAGCTTCCTTACCTGTCCATGCGCATGCATATGGCTCTTTCAACTTAAAAATAACTTTGCCAAGATAGCCAAATGCAGATTTGGGAATCCCACACTCCATTGCGCCGCATTGATAAAAAACACTTCTAGCAAACAAGTGCTGCACAAAAGAGTCCCCATGCAGCAAGCATAGAGAAGCGCATCTCAAAATCATCCTTGCAAATCTCTCTCTAAACTCGTCTTCGCGGTGCTTTTCACAGTTCGCAAACGCCGTATCAAATTCACGCCACCGTAACTCTATAGCATCACACCATAAGTCGTTTTCGTGTGGCAACATGCGTGATTGAGCCTCTTGATCAGGATAGTCACTAAGCTCTGGGTGCATTGCGGGAATATCACGATTAACACGCGGATACCGCACCTGCTTTTCCATTGCGCTCGAATACGACGGTATGAACAAGATAGAAAAAATCATCAAGCTTAAGCCTATAAATCTATTCACAGATACATATCCTCTCGTAATCTTAGTCAACTTCCATTGCAATCGTTGGTAACACTCCACAATGCAATCCATATTCAGCATAGAAATCAACTTCCTCTTCAGCAATCTCCCACGGAGCAGGTTCAAGACCTAACCGACGACCAATGCGTTTTTGGATTTCTCTAACCCTACGATGACTACCGACAATATTCGCTGCAGGCATCAAGGCCCCTGCAAGCCGATAAAGTCGGGAATAATGATCGTGCCGGTGACCAGCCAAACTTACCGCCGCTAATGCACAACCGATGGCATCGCACGCACGACCAATCTGACCTTCTGTCCTAGCATCTTCATATTTCTCCGCACTAACAATTCTTCGTTCTGCTTCTCTAGCATACCCTGGCACCATACCATATGAAGCAGAGAAACCGCCAAGAAGAGCGAGAACAACAAATCCCCTATTCATAATAAATCCCCTACAATATAGGTTATTAAAATACTCTATTATAAAGCCAACTTTGCAAGAATTTTTGCTGCAGCAAGAGAACGTAGTTTCTCCTCTTCCCACTCCTGAACAATACTATTTACTCTTTTAAGGATTAACAGCTCGCGTACCATGGAAGCACAGATTGTCTTCGCTTCGGAAGAACCATGTAGGGCCTCACACAATCTGCAACCTTTCTCAATCATACGATCCAAGTCCCTCCAATCATCGGAAGCCACCATACGCGATACTGTTTTGTTGACCTTTTCCCTCATCCTATACACGCTAAGAACCAATTTATCATGAACGTTGCGTTGACGGATGACAGCACCACGGTCAGCCCTAGTCTCCTTTCGTGAAGACGATAAAACGCTCTCTTGATGCGATTTAGAAATACAAACGCCAACACACGTAACACATAAAACGTAGATAAAAAGACATTTTTTATACATAAAAACACACCTCGCTCTATTGAGAAGTATCAAGGCTTACCAGAAGAAATCTAAGGACAAATGCACGCCCTTAGTTCTTCCATGCGCATATATAGCTATTGTGTGGTAACCGCCATTTCACAACACCCTTTGTTACTATGCAAGATACACAAATCGTAGCGTGTACTGCAATACTTAGTAACAGGCATCACTGTACAGACAAACATAACGATGTCAATAAAATGCCATTTACAAAGCAATCTTACACATTTAAACACATTGAGCTGTAAGCATAAACCACTTCATTGTTCATTATATCCTGATCGGCTATGCTACAAAAAGATGGATGGTGTGATGAAGAAGGAAGGGAATGTACTCATCATATAATGATCCCCAACTCATGACATGGTTCCAAGCATCAGTGCTGTTGCACTTGATCTTTGGTGCAGGTTTGTATGTTCACTTGGAACTTACACCGCCAGTCCTTAGAGCTGAGAAACCCATTACACAAGAAGCTGCACCCGTTTTATTTCATGAAATCCCCTCAGAAGATCTGCCGCTACCAGATATGGATTCTGAATTGTTCGAACTTGCTATGAACGAAAGCTCGCATTTTGGGACAACAAAAGCGTTTCAGGAGATTCCAGAACTTGACTTAACATCAGCAACAAAAACTATAGAAGACAATCAGGAAAAACCAACAGAACAATTGATGAAACTAAACCATGAAGAGATATCAGTTAAAACACCAGATACAACTCCAGAACCATATCAATCAGATACCATGCTGGTGCAAGAAGACACTATATCCATGCCCGAGATTCCAAAAACATTCTGGGAAGAGCGGGCCCACAAAAAATCCGCATCGCCCGTAAGTGGACTCACGCTTGCCAACCTTGCCGAAGGATTTATCGATTACGTTAAAGTCAATCGTGCAGCATCAACCGATATTAACAGCCAAGATCTCAAAACGCTTGCATACAACAATAAAATTGGATGGTATCTACAAAACTCATTTCGTATCCACAACAAACCTCTCACACTTGCTCACCCAGTTAAAACAAACATCACGCTCTATATAGAAATTGATAAGAACGGCAATCTCCTTAATCTCGACATGCATCCTAAAACTGGAGAGAGTGAGCTAGATAATCTACTTCTCAAGGTTATCAAAAACGCTCACCCAGTACCGCCAATCCCGACACACCTCAACCGATCTACCTATAAATTCCATCTTCCGATTTATGTTGAAGCCGCACAAGGCACCCATTCGTATCATTTTACCTTTAAAGGATAAAACCCTTTAAGCGTGCGCTATCGCTATGATATGATGGTCATGGAGCGGATACATCCGGTATCATAGGAGTGAGAGATGAAGTATGTAATCGGATGTGGCATACTCGCGTATACCATAGCCATGAGTTTCCCATTAGGTGCAACTGTGTACGAAATACACATTAACCCACAGTGGGTTAAGCTAGATACTGATAGCGAAAAAGCAGAACGCTTTGGTGGTTCATGGATCCTTGCAGGAGATATTGTCTTTAAAAATAAATCACCGAATGTGATTAAACTCGACGCCTTTGATCTTCAATGGCAAGGGGCACCGCTTGAACATCTTTCTGCCACATTGTTTAAAAAAGATGAACATGACCAAATTATGCCCATACAAGAGCACGTAATCTCGGATGGCTACTGGTCTCAAAAAGAACAAACGCTTAAGTTCCGCTTTGACCAAAAATACGCTCTATCTGCTCTTAATAAATTCTATCTTGTTTTTACGGTCCCAAAGGATATAGAAGATACACTCAAAACAGGAACCTTCTCCTTAAACAAACGACATCTTCCATACCAATATCAACGAGCACTTAGAAACAAATCACTGAACCTTTCATACGCTACTATTTCTCCTAATGCACGGTTATGCACAACGGCCTAATTTACCTAGACATTTACCATCATTCATTTTATAACTTGAGCCACACGTGATGAAGAATGAAGTAACGAGGAAATGCATGGCAAAAATAGTTATTATTGGAGCAGGCCCCACCGGACTTTCTGCAGCGTATCACTTAGAAAAAAAAGGATTCTTTGATTATAAAATCTTTGAAAAAGAACGCATGCCCGGCGGACTATGCCGATCCATTCAACAAGATGGATTCACGTTTGATTTCACAGGACATCTTCTTCATGTCAACAATCCCTATTTCTCTTCATTTTTAGAAAAACTGGTCGGGTTTCATAACCTCAACTCAATTACACGTCGCTCATTTATTTACTCACACGGCACATATACGCGCTACCCATTTCAAAGTAATCTATTCGGTCTTCCAGATGAAGTCATCGTCGATTGTATTGAAGGCTATGCAACGCGTAAAAAAAAGAAAACACAAAATAAATCATTCCATGAATGGGTACTAGAAAATTTTGGCAATGGTATGGGAAAACATTTCTTTTTTCCATACCAAAAAAAGATCTTCTCTTATGATCTCCATAAAATATCTGCTGCATGGACTGGCAGATTTGTACCCAAGACAACATTACGCGATATCATCCGTGGATCACTCCGTGATATGCACGCCGCCTCAGTCGGATATAATGCAAACTTCTTTTATCCTAAAACAGAAGGAATCTCATTCTGGGTAAATCAAATAGCGCAACAACTTGAAAGTCCTATCTATACTGATTTTTGTGTGGAAGAAATTGATGTATCTCAAAAATGCATCACATTCACCAATGGACATACAGAACACTACGAACACCTCATAACAACTATGCCACTTGATCGACTAATTCACTCGCTTAAAGAATCGAGCGCTATGCATCTGGAGCCAGCTGCAAACAAGTTGCTCTGCAATAAAGTAGTGAACTTCAATTTAGGCATTGCACATGCTGATGTTTCATCAAAACACTGGATTTATTACCCAGAACAACACTATCCATTCTATCGCATAGGATTCTACCATAATTTTGCAGAATCTCTCGTACCGTATGGCCATAGTTCATTATACGGAGAACTTGCATATCTCAACGAAACACCAAAACAGATTACAGCTAAGGTAAGGCGCTCCATCAAAGAAGCAAAGAAAGTTCTTGGCATTAATTCAAGAGATATCGCAACAGAGGCTATTCTTCCCATTGAACATGCATATGTTATCTATGATTTTTGGCGCGAAAAACACCTGCCAAAAATTCATGCAACACTTCATGACCACCAGATACACTCAATTGGACGATATGGGGAATGGAAGTATGCGAGCATGCAAGAATCAGTCTTGGATGGCAAGGCTGTGATTGATCGTTTGCTCATTATCCCAGCCCAACAAGTATCATACACGCATACCATGTACGATACCCAACAAGAATACGAGGTGCAATAATCATGAACCGGCATCACACTGCACCATATCGTGATACTTCAGTCTTGGTGACGGGTGGCGCAGGATTCATTGGCTCATACATTGTTGAACGACTGGTCAGCCTTGGTGCGCGTGTAACTGTATTGGATAACTTTGCCACAGGAACCCACAACAATATAGCACATCTTCACGGCATAACGGTCATCGAAGGCAGCGTAACGGATATACAAACATGCACATACGCTGTCGAAGATTGTAAGTACGTATTTCATCTTGCGGGATTTGTATCGGTACCCGATTCTATGACAAATCCTACACAATGTCATGCAACCAATGTCACAGGAACAGTGAACATCTTAGAAGCATGTCGTCATGCATACGTTAAACACGTGATGCTCTCATCGTCATCGGCAGTGTATGGAAACCTATCAGGTGCATGCACAGAAACCTCACCTTGCAATCCAACGTCTCCGTACGGGCTAAGTAAGCTCATAGCAGAAAACTACTGTCGATTGTACTCGAAGGCATTTGGTCTCAAAACAACGTCGCTACGGTACTTCAATGTGTACGGATCTCGCCAAAATCCACATGGTGCATACGCAGCAGTCGTTGCCAAGTTCACAAAACAACTCAAGGCAAATGCACCCATTATTGTATACGGAGATGGAACACAAACACGAGACTTCATCCCTGTTGCACAGGTAGTAGACGCGAATCTCACACTAGCACTTGATCCTAATGCAGATGGTGATGTGTATAATATTGCAACTGGACGCAGCGTAAACCTTCTTGAATTGATTGAACAACTTAAACAAGAGTACCCCGACTCAACATCAACGGTATCATTTGAGCCTGCACGCAAAGGCGATATTCTACACTCACAAGCAGATTGCACTAAGTATCATACCAAGCTCAAATCGTTATCGCATAGACATACAGAACAGCTAACTACATCCGCATATCAGTAGGCGCCCCTGTCATTTATGCTACTAGCAGGATCTAGAAGCTTATAGCGACGCCTCTTTGGAGGGCTTAACCAACAAAATCGTTCTGGTATACTTATATATAGGCACAATCTTATAATTCCTAACATTCTAGATGGTATATGAGCAAAAACGACTTTTACGACGTACTCGGCATTTCCCGTTCTGCCTCAAAAGACGAAATCAAAAAGGCATACAAAAAGCTAGCGCTTAAGTATCATCCTGACCGTAATCCAGGGAATAAAGAGGCTGAGGAAAAATTCAAGGAAGCCGCCCATGCCTACGAGGTTCTTTCCGACGATACCAAACGTAGCCGCTACGACCAGATTGGTCATACAGGCTACGAGCAACAAACATCTGGCGGTGGCGGCTGGTCATCAACAGATATGAATATGGACGACATCTTCGAGCAATTTGGAGATATTTTTGGGGGAATGTTTGGTGGCGGACGCCAACGACGCTCCACTCGTAAAGCCGGACCCGTACCAGCTCGTGGGCACGATCTCGCTAAAGAGGTCACAATCTCACTCAAGGATTCATATCTAGGGACCAAAAAAGAATTTCAGTACTATCACTTTGTCGGCTGCTCAACCTGCAATAGTAAAGGGCTTCAAACCGGAACCTCAGTTAATAGCTGTCCACAATGCCAGGGTTCTGGCCAAATTACTTATCGCCAAGGCTTCTTTGCATATGCACAAACATGTAATGCATGCGGCGGAGCTGGTTATACTATCCCATCACCATGCTCGGCATGTAAAGGGCAATCACGCGTTCAAAAACTCGATAAATTTTCAGTAACAATACCAGCCGGTGTTATCGATAGTTCTGAATTGCGTATCATCGGTAAAGGCGATGCAGGAGTCTATGGTGGTTCCGCAGGAAACTTATTCATAAAAATAACCGTTCAACCAGATAAACATTTCAAGCGTGTTCGTGATGACCTTGTATGCAACGTTATGCTCACATATCCACAGTTGGTCTTTGGCAGTCAGGTAGAGATTATGAGTCTTGATGACGAGAAGCACACCATCAAAATTCCTCAAGGATGCCCTGTCGGTGAACACATCATTGTACGTGGCAAAGGATTCAAAAATCTTCGTACAAACGTATACGGCAATCTTGTCGTAATTACAAAATGCGATATTCCCAAAAAACTCGATGTTTCAACCAAAGCAACATTATCCAGATACTCAGAGCAACTTGGCACAACCGTCAATGATAAAGATGGTGGTATTGTTGGGTTTTTTAAAAAGTTTCTTGGTTGACCTCAGTCAGGATTCTGTAACCTAACCAATTCCTGAGCCAAAATAGCATGCTGCATCTCAAGTGCCGATAACCGCTGGATCAATTTTCTTTTTGCATCTAACACAGCTGCTCGAGTTGTCATTGATTCTGATTCTTTTATAGCTCTTACTTGCCCTTCAAGCGATCTGATCGTTCTACTGATTTCTACTAAAGACGTTGTCAACTTATCCTGATTTTCGAGAACTCCAAGAAGTGATTTTACACGAGCAGGAGTTAACTCATAAACACCCTTGCGTTGCTTATTAAGATTCCAGATCGCACGAAATACAATGTCACATGCACAGACCATCAATCCAACAAAACTTAACGTTTCAAACAAAGAACGACCTTCGCATTCTTCCACTGCATTCTCAATATTATCTTGAAAAAATACCTCGGCCTCAGTCGGCGGAATCCCGCCATCAATAACAGCCTCCACATGCACTATTGAGCTAAAACACAAAAACAGTATAGTTATAAAACGTAATCGTTTCATTATGTACACCCTTTTTCTTACCATCATGATGGAGGCAACATAGCATGGTTAAATATTTCTGCATCTTTTTTACATTCACTTGTATAACACAAAGTAACGCCGCTCCAGGAGTTATGAGAATGCCAATTCCACGAACAAAAAGCATTTTCTCCATCCTAAATTTGCTCGAAGACGCTGAACCTGTTGTCATTGCTTACCGGACTCCCACACTTGAAGGACTTCAAAATATGAGGAGAATACTAAATGAAGCAATTGGTAGCAGATCCTTGATTACAAAACGATCAGAGCTACGTCATTTGCTTTGTCTTATCGATCATGGAATCCAATATTACATATATCAAGAGGATCCTGATTCCTTCCTCGCTGACAACGCAGAATATGTTGCGCACTTACAACAACAACTAGAGGCTATAGTTGGCCCCTTGTCCTTAAATACCTATGCGTAGTTTCCTTAGAGCCTTCTCGGACACTTGGTATGAACGACTGTTCGCGATACCGGCTTTTTGAAGGATATGATAAAAGAATTCACGATCGGGGCCTTTAATAACTGCTTGTTCATGAGCCTCAGATAAGCACACAGGATATCCACGTCCCTTGAGGGCTTGATTTGCAACAATAGAGACAACACGATCTAACAGTTCTGTATCCTGGGCCACCCACGACGGAGTCTCAACGCGGCCTATCTCGCGTCCTACATTGAGGTATACAAAACATGGACGCAAATGCTCTGGATAAAATCGAGTAATAGGGGAATGATTATAAAAAATCGCAGTGCGCTGGGTATTAGATAAGTACGAACGCACAATATGCGCATCCACTAATCCATCGACTGCATGATGAGCCGTACACCCCTCGTATGTGAAATTACATAATGCCACACGCACAAGATTTACTAACTCTTTACTCTTAGGCGAACTAATGTAACTAGCCATCGGAATGCGCTCTTGATACATACGCTCAAGACTCTGAAGATAGGACGATAAAAATTTCTCACGCAACGCATTATCTTTGGATTCCAAATGCCAGAAAATCAACGACCCATCATACAACACACAATACGGCATTTGACCATTCTGAGCTTTGAGTCTCATGCCTAATGTTACACCCGCATCAAGCTCATACGCTTCGCGCTTTGCATTGATCATATCAACCGTTTGAGCAATACCAGTGTCATCATCATACAACGTAAAGACATACGGATGAGTCTGTGCGCGCATAGAGCTTATTTCGAAGCCATAACTTAAATGAATTTCACCAACATTGAGTAAATAACAGCCAACCCCTTGATGCCGATCTGGATACACTTGAGATCCATCAACTGCAGCTACTTGATAGGATGGCAATGACAATGACGCATCGAAAACGGCTGATAAGGAACCATCCCATGTCGGTAGAATCCATGGTGCATTCGCAGATTTAATTTTGTGAATAAATAACGGATCGTCACTGATCATCTCCCACATAGTACGAGCAATATTTTGTGCATGCGATGTATCTTGAAACAAATGGGAACTAATCTCTTGGAACGCTTTAAGAAGTTGTGCCCTGTCAAGCATTAGACTGCCTTTTTTTCGTAATCGCTGAGCCCTCTATGCAATGCTTTGAGTGCAAGAAGTGCACACCGTATCCGATTAGGACCAAGATTCAATTGAATTAATTCACGAATAGATGTCTCATCCATGCGCTGTATTTCTACTACCGGTTTGCCAATAATCGCTTCCGCTAATAGTGATGCAGTTGCCTGGCTAATCATGCACCCTTTACCCGTAAATGCTATCTCTGAAACAATACCATCTTCTATTTTTCCTTGATACGCAATGGAATCACCGCAGGTTTCATCGCTTGCGAGTGCAAAGAAATCTGGGTGCGCAACAGTTCCGTAATAACGAGGATTCCTAAAGTAATCGACAATGCGTTCGTTATACAATGAACGAGACAATGAATCTGATTTTGATGTCATCTTCTTTCCTCTGATGATGAGATTTTCAGTATACAAGAGAGCGTGAACAATCCCAACTCTAGAAAAAGGTATACCGCATTCTGTATGCTGTGGTGAACATATAATACCTTTATGAAAGGAGTGACAATATGAAGCGGGTGTTATTATCGTTACTCATACTCACGCACGGCGTGCAAATCATACATGCTATGCCTGAAGCATTGCAGCGACTCAGAAGAAGACTATCAGACCCTACGGTTTCAACTCTGACAGAAGAAGACATTCAAACATTGGAGATGGAAGAAGCGCCGGGACCTCTTAAAAGATATGCGCGCCTCATTGCCTCTTCTCCTGTTCAAGAGGTAGAGGTGCTTCCATTACTAGATGACTGCAACCGACTTGCTGCGGCTGTAGCCACAGAAGAAGAAATAGCAGATGAAGCTGAACAAGATAAAACACTACGAGAATGGGTAGAACCTGCACAAGGGCTCAGCAGAATAGCAGCACACAGACTGATAGCATCGGCACCACAATTAGGAATGCAACTCAGAGAGACTGCACGCGGCGTTTCTCGCAGCGTAGATAGTCTTCGCACACAGTATAGATTCAGACAATTCAGAGACGAGGCTCTCGAACCAACTGTACAATCATTTCTAGAATCCGATGATGCTGCTGCACAATTAGTCGGAGAAACACGCAGAGAAATGGGATGGGCTGCTGGCGCAATGGCTACTGTATCAGGACTAGCTGTCTTTAGCGGACGATTCCACCGCAGCATGAGGCAGGCACGGGATGCAGGACAAATGGTCCAAGAAGGTAGTAAATTCTTTGGTCTTGAAACTGCCGCAATCGCAGGATCGCTAAGCGCAGCTGGCACCGCTGCTGCAGCATTTCTTAAACCTGCTGCTATCGTCGCCCTTGGGGGATATATCATGCTTAAAATCAGATGGGCATTTACAGCAGAAGATAAAATGAAGCGCATGGGCCTCGAAAGAGATTTCGAAAAGAAACTACGCAAAACTCAAGAACAAATCGATGCCTTAAGCAAGAAGATAAAAGAAATAGATCGTGAAGCACAGGGACGTGAAGAAAAAATTCAAAAGAAACTACAAGATGCTCTCGCTCGTCATGAAGAGCAAATGAGGCATGATGGGCAGCAAATTCGTGCCAATGCTGTTGAGGCTGTCGCTCTCGCAACTAGACTTGATACTGCAGTAAGACACGCCCTTCAGGAAGTTTCAGATGAACGAGATGAGCAAAAACGAGAATTTGCGGCTGCGCTCCTAGTTGTTAATCGTTGTGCGGAACGACAACACCTCGCAGAGGAAACTCAGCGGGCAATACAAGGCCTTCTTCAGCAGGTAGCAACACGCCTTGGCATCAATCACCAGGGCCTCATGGCACGGCTCTTACGTCGCGGTAGAGCTCGCAGCGAAGCCGGATTACCAGTAGGAGCACAAATCGGGGATATCACTGTACTAGAAGAACAAGCAACACCTATAGGACTTTCCGCTGTAGGCATAGGCCCCGATGGCCCTCGAGAACCTTAAGGCTGTTGCAAATAGCCATAGTAGGCGTAGGATAATGCCCAACAAAATGTGACGGGCAGTAATGATGAAAGAAGGAGATTCATCCCTATGAACCGGTTACTCAGAGTAGTTTTGGGATTTATCGGCCTCGGTATAGTGATCTATGCAGGGCGGAGCCTCCTCATCTCTAGGGAAGCATCAGAGCTGGAGGCCCCAACGGAACCTTGTCCTCTCCCAGAACCACCACCAGATGAACCTGCCCAGATTAAGGCGGTTATGTGTGGTTTAGGGGATGTCCTCATCAAGAGCTCCTCATATAAATTGGTTCGGTCTATTGGTCTAGGCGATGTCATGTGGTACACCTCAACAGGAGGACATACGACAGATGACCTGAAAAATATGATGTTTTCATTTATTGATTATATGGCTGAAGTCGAAAACAAAGAAAAACGATCAAGTAGCAAACGCACACCAACCATCAAAGGCCATCCTATGTCCCCAGCAATGATTCTATGGAAAAAAGGAAAACTATCCAGTGTTGCTATGCTAGAAATAGCACTTCTACATGTTGAGGATATGGACAGAAACGGAGTATTTGAGTCTGAAGTCGAAAAGCGTATTGCTACTAATATGGCCAAGGCGTTGCTTGATCCAGAAACGCAAGCAAAAAGCAAAGATGAAATTCTAGATTCAACCAAAATCATTCGTATGCTTGCTAGTCAAAAGGATAAATCTGGAAAACGTAAATACATATTCATCTTAGTTTCCAACACCGAAACAGAACTCATTCCACTGCTTACACAAAGATTTCCAAATATCTTCAATATCTTTGATGATGTCATAATGTCTGGTGATATTGGCATGATGAAACCAGATGAAGATATCTACGATTATATCCTCGAGAAGTACAACTTAAAACCATCAGAATGTGTATTCCTGGATAGCGCACAAGAAAATATTGAAGCAGCCGAAGACATTGGAATACACTCAATTAAAATACAAAAGGGATGCTACAAACAAGTACGAACTGGACTTGCTGATCTTGGCATGCTCCCCGCATCAAAGTAAGGGAATGGGAATGAACTTACGTCGCTATCTGTCTATTGTTTTCTTTGTATGGATCTTAATGAGCGTTATCCCTGATATACAAGCGAAAATATTGGTTTTTGATATTGGGGGCGTACTCCTCAGAACTAATACAAAAAAAGCAATGAATTTGATGGGATACGGCAACCTCGTATCATATACTTTTTCATTCCACAATCCTGTAAACCTTCAAGAAAAATCATTCAATGCCTTGCGTACTATCAAAGATTTATCGATTAGGCCAAACCACGAAAAATCTACGTATCTTGGCACACCCTTGCCAGATATTATGGCTGCATGGCTTCGAGGAGATATTCCATGCCAAAAGTTACTCGCTATGGCACAAACTGCAGTCCTCGACAAAATACAATCCAAAACAACACGGGCAATCTTTAGCGCAATCTATCATTCCATGTTTGATCCCAAAACCAACTGCTCCATTCAGGAATTCGTACCAACGGCTCTTCAGTTGGTTCGCGATCTGAGAAAAGAAACTGACGCAGCGGGCAATCGCATTCACAAATTCTACATCCTCTCGAATTATAATGATGAAGCATTTAGAGAACTGTACCTCAATAACACTGATATTTTTGACGAATTATTTGATGGATTATTGATCTCGGGAGATGTGGGACTTATCAAACCAGATCCCGCCATTTATAAACTCTTGCTTACTGAGTACAATCTTGACGTCGATGACTGCTATTTCATCGATGATCAAATCGAAAATGTACATGCAGCAACGAGCGTTGGCTTCACGGGAATCCATTGTAATAATTTTAATTATCTGCAGATTAGACAGCGACTCATCAAGGACAAGCTCCTTACGCTATCAACATCTACACGTAGAACCACTCCAAGAAAGCCTAAGTCGAAAAAAGCTCAGGTACAACATAAAGATACAGCTCTCACTGCTACATTTACTTAATTACCCCACTAGGAAAAGATTCAACCGGTATATAGACGACACAAGTTGTCTCTTGCTCAAGATCTCGCTAGGCTAGGTCATACCCCTATTAAGATTCACGAATTGAAAGTCGAGAAAGATGAAGAAGCTTATTTTTCTTTTGAGTGCATGCGTTATATCAGTCGATCTCTGCAGCACTCCACCACGAGCCTTAATCATAGAGCTCGAAGATGTTGTGCTTCGACCAGATAAACTTGAGGCCATCAAACAGTTGGGTACCGCCATGGCGTACTATGTATTAAAACATCCAACTATAGATCCTAACTCGATGATATACGGAAAATTTTTCAGGGAACTTACCAAAGTCCGTATCGCAGGTCTCGTCAATAATAATGAAGGTGATTTTCACTGGGGTCATAGGGTTCCCCCTGTATTAGCAACATGGCAAAAGGGAGCGCTACCCTGCAAACAACTACTTGAAGCCACTGAAAAGACATTCAGACATTTATGGCGCAATGAACGTACAGTGCTTACACGAATAGCGCACATGGCACTCAGTCCGATAGGCTATCGCGATACGCATACGCTAGTTGACGGAGTAGAACGATTTTTACATCAACACCACCGATATCGCCTCTTTCTCACCGCTAACTGCCATCAAGAAACGTTAGAGGTCTTACGACAAAAATACCCATATGTGTTTGAAGCATTTGAGGGGATTCTTATTTCTGGTGAAATACGCACGACCAAGCCTGGTCCAGAATTCTATCGTCAACTTATTGGTCGATACCAACTCAATCCAGAAGAATGCCTCTGCGTTGAAGCAAAGGATGCCAATGTCTCAACCGCACGATCGCTGGGGATGCAGGCCATAAAATTCAGCAATTTTGTAGATCTAGAAAAATTCTTGCGTGAACAGGAACAAGAATGAAACGGCAACTTTCAACACTCACTATACTAACTGCTCTTGCAGCCCTCGTTCTATACACCTTCATTCCCCGGACACACACAACTCAAAAACCTCCTCACAAAACTCCACCCATCAAGGCCATTTGTTTTGATATTGGAAGTGTACTCCTCAAGCGCGACATCGCTAAAACGCTGTGGTACATTGGACCAAAGGATGTCATAGCATATATGGTCCTTGATATGAAAAATCCACTCGAACTTGAAAATAAAGCCCTCAGCATCATTGATTATATGACAGAAAAAGAGGGTGTTGCAGATCCAGACGACAATCCCCCAACCGAAAAGGGCCATCCCATCTCCAAGAGTATGGGAGAGTGGCAAACAGGGAAAATCTCTAACCAACAAATGCTACAAAAAGTAGAAATAGCAATCCATGAACTCCGCAGCAAGGGTCTCTTTGAAAGCGAGCGAGAGCAAAGAATCGCACTCCATCTAGCACAGATTATTTTTGATGCGCACGCATCAACCATTACACGTAAGGAAAACCGTCAGGTTACAAGCCTTATTCCCATCATTAAAGCGCAACACTCAGCATCTGGTGAACCACGCTACAAGCTCTTGATCTTCAGCAACATCGATCAAGAAAGCATCCCTGAGGTACAGCAGCAATTCCCTGAATTATTTTCTCAATTTGATGACTTCATCGGGTCAGGAAATATCGGTGTTATGAAACCATCTAAGGCCTTTTATAAACATGCTCTTGATAAGCATCATCTCAAAGCACACGAGTGTGTCTTTTTAGATGATCTTGAAGAGAACGTACAAAGCGCACAAGAACTTGGTATTCATGCTATTCATTTAACCAAACATAATATAGATGATGTCAAAAAAAAGCTGGAGCAGTTAGGTGTACTCCCTGCTCCAGCATAATCAAAAAACTTGTATCACGGTTTAGCGGGCAATTTCATCAATAACTTCAAGGAAGTAATCAACTTCTTCTAACGTATTATAGAAACAAAAACTTGCGCGAACCGATGTATCAAATCCAAGTAATTTTCCAAGCGGTTGTGCACACTGTTTTCCTGCACGAACGCAAATACCCTTAGTATCAAGGAATGCTGCAATATCATGGGTGTGCATGCCATCGATGAGAAAGCTTACCAAATGACCATGCTCTTTAAGGTGATTCACCGGCCCCAATAATTTCACGCGTGGATATTGTGAAAGTCCTTCAATCAAACGTGATACGAGAGCCGCTTCGTGCACGCGAACCTCTGCCGCGTCAATATTACGATCAATATAATCCACGGCTGCCGCAAGACCTATAACTTGAGCGATACCTGGCGTACCAGCTTCAAGCAGCTGTGGCATAGGCATCCATGCAGCGTGTTGGTAATCTGCGGCTAGCACCATTGCTCCCCCAAACTGATATGGTTGCATCTGAGCATGCATACTCTTGGCTACATAGAGAACCCCAACACTGGTAGGGCCAAACATTTTATGACCAGAAAATACAACAAATTCACAGCCAATATCACTAACATTAACAAGCTTACGCGCAACTGATTGAGCAGCATCAATAAGCACCTTTGCACCAACTTTGTGCGCCAAAGCGGTAATAGCCTGCACATCAGTTACTGTACCCAAAACATTGGATACATGCGTTGCCGCTACAAACTTGGTCCTAGAACTCAACATTGCTGCATAGGCTTCCATATCCAATGAACCATCTTCATTCAATGGAATTATTTTGAGAATAGCACCTGCTGCCTTACACGCTTGCTGCCAAGGCAAGAGATTACTGTGGTGTTCAAGAGCTGTCGTAATGACTTCATCGCCAGGCTGCAACTGGTAACGCAGCCATGAGTCGGCAACAATATTACATGATTCCGTGGTTCCCTTGGTAAAGACAATTTCTTCTTCGCGAGCGCCAATAAACTCTGCTACCGTTTCTCGGGCTGCCTCAAACATTGCAGTCGCTCGTTCTGCGCGTTGATAGATACCACGATGCACGTTGGCATTATGATTGATATAAAAGTCCACAAGAGCATCGATAACATGCTGTGGTTTTTGCGTTGTAGCCCCATTGTCAAAATAGACAATCGGTCTCCCATTGATTTGCTCACGCAAATACGGAAAATCGTTCCTGAGGTGTTCCATTTTTGGCTCTGTTGTTAGTGTCATAGCTACCCATCCCATCAAGCATAGTGCTTCCAGTTTCTTCATTACTCCTCCTGGCTTAAAAGACCTATCATCCAATCTAAAACAGACACACCCCTTTTTCAATGGTTATTTCTTCACCCCCTCAGCCATTACCCTGAAACTGCTAAGTAATCTTGACCCTAAAGAGCTAATTTTCTTATTCTAAGAGAGTAGGGAAGCAGTCCAAAGGGGAGCTGTTGATGAAGCACATACGCCAGAAAACACTTATTTTGTTCGTGCTTACGGGCATCATGCTCTGCCCAATCAAGACTGAAAGTGTGAAGGGGAAACGATACCGACAAAACACAACCCCAACTGTAACTACATACTGGCTCCACGATAACGAGAAAACCTTCTCTAGGTATGAATCCTTCTACAAACCAGAATCTATTTTTGAAGTATTTGATCGTAACTTTTTCGAAGATACGATGGTTCCTCAAGCGCCAATTACCTTCCGAAATGACCCGACACAATCAGTCAACGGCAAGGTCCTTATGGAACAAGCTGAAGAAGCAGTAAAGGAACTGAAACAAGGCAAGAAAAAACTCACGCATTTCAAGCTGTTAAAGAATAAAAACTACGACATGTCAGATAATACAGGACTGATTGTCCTGAAATACAATGACTACCCATTTATTCTCAAACTTTTTATGGAAACACCGGAAAGCTTTATCACACCGCAAGACAAAGGACTCCAACACCAAGGCATGTATCTCATATCAGGCGGTATGAATCGATACCTATCCGGGTTATATCGCATTAAGAATATGGCATTGATCAAAGAAGAAATGAGCAAGAATGAAATCTGGAATGATTTTGTAGATTTTCCACGCAAATGGCACTGGCTGCCTGAAGATGTTGATTGGTTTGAAGTTCGAGGTGACAACTTTACCAGCGAAGAGCCACTCTACACACAACTCCCAAGTGCATATGGTATTATTGTTGACCAGATCATCTCCGATGTGCGACTAGGTCACATTAAAAAATATTATGGGCGCTCTATCTTCAAGTACTGTAAGGATTTCAACTTCAGACCGGATCCTAATTTGAAAAATTTCATTGTAGAAAAAGATACCAATAAACTCGTATGTATTGATACCGAATACTTCGCACCATTACTCGGCATGGACCCCAATAAGATGGATAACCTTGAAGGATATTGGGATCTACATGTCTATGCAGCAAGTCGATTCTTTAAAGAAGCATTTCTTTCTGTTACCTAATAGCACAAAATGATAGACAACAAACACTCCATTTTTATATCATGCAGCCATTAGTTACCTCACAAAGAAGGAGTCCCATATGACTACTCGTTTGATTACATGCTGCACATTGTTATTTGCAGGAACTATTTGTGCCGAAGAAATTGCGGATAATAGAATTCCATGTCCTCCAAAACCAACAACAACTGAGGCCTCCCCATCAATCTGGGAACAGGTATCATCGGTGGATTACGTCGGTAGCGCTAAGAATTCTTGGACGTATTTTCAAGAAAAAATATGGCCAATGATGGCTGAATATATGCTCTTTCTTGATAAGCTCAATCCTGATGCCGTGAAGATCTTGTTATGCGCATCAATATTTAACGTTGCACCCTATGCTTTTAATGGCTTCATTCCACGCACCATCGCTCGGGGTGTTATCGCAACAGCAGCTGTTGCTCACCTAACGCGATTGATTCATCATTTGGGATATGATCGTCACATCAGGACAGCCCTCACATCATAATAAAACACGTGCAAGTTCGTTGAGGGTTATTGTTCCCTCTATCACTTTGTGCTTTGCATCATCCAGGAGGGTTTTCATACCCTCCTGCCGAGCTTGTTGTTGTAATTCATGATAACGAGGTTGATGGACTACTAAATCACCCAATGCATGAGACATAAGCAGCAATTCAAAGATTCCCGTTCTTCCCCGATATCCAAGCATAAAACACGCATCACATCCCGCACCTTTGTATAATGTTGTCGCATACAGCCCGATCCGTTCCATGATAAGACGATCTTGAGGCCGAGGCCTCATCTCCGTTTTACACAAAGGACAAATAGTTCTCACTAAGCGCTGCGCTAGCACACCAGTTACAGCAGCATTTAGAAGAAATGGCTCTATACCCATATCAAGCAGTCGCACTAATGCTCCAGGCGCGTCAGTTGTATGCAAGGTGCTAAACACCAAATGTCCTGTTAATGCAGCCTCAATGCCAATACGTGCGGTTTGTTTATCCCTGATCTCGCCGATCATAACTACATCAGGATCTTGTCGTAAAATGGCGCGAATACCTTTTTCAAACGTAAACCCAACTTCAGGATGTACTTGCCCTTGAGTAGTTCCATCGACATCGTATTCAACAGGATCTTCCAACGTCACTACATTTTTTTCTGGCGTTACAATCTCAGAAAGAGCCGCATACAAAGTCGTCGTCTTTCCAGAACCTGTCGGTCCTGTCACTAAAAAGAATCCGCTTGCTCGTGTAATAAGATCATGAAAATGTGAGAGCATGCCAATAGAAAACCCCAATTGATCAAGATCCATCGTGGTATGCGTACGATCTAAAATACGGATAACAACTTTTTCACCATGAATCGTGGGAAAGGTAGAAACACGTAAATCAATGGTACGTCCTCGTAATGTCACACAAAACTTACCATCTTGGGGAATCCGCTGTTCCGTCGTATTGATCCGCGACAATACCTTCACACGGGCCACTACTTGTTGCATTGTTTCTGACGATACTATGGTATACGGATACAGTACACCATCAACACGGTACCGCACCCTAAGCCCGTCATCTGATGGCTCTAAATGCACATCAGACGCGTGACGTTCTATTGCCGTTTCAATAAGAGAATCAACTAAAGAAACAATGCCACCACCCGAAGCCATTGTTGCAACCTACAAAGTAAAATCGTTGTCCAGTATATCGTCTAATGTTTCTGGTTCTTCATTCTCTTCTTCATCATCAATTTCTGTTTCTGACTTTTCATAGAACTCTCGAATTACTTCCAGAATATCGCGCTTAAGTCCTACATGAAATTGAATGTCAGCGGAAACATAATCGCCTAAAATTGGTAGTAAATTTGGATCACTCGGATTACTTGCAATCACAATCAAAATGTTTCCATCAAGTTCATAAGGAATCATTGCATTCCGTGTAAGCACATCTTCAGGAATATTGGTAAGCAGCTCTCTATCAAAAAAGAGTCCAATCACATCTGTTGCGGGAACGTTGTAGTACGAGCTCAAAGCTCGTAGGAGCGCTTGCTCATCTACAAGCCCCTCTTCTAAAAGAAAATCATCAAAACTTTCTTTTGAACTTTTTTCAAATTCCTGTACGTAGATTTGCGCATCCTCTTTCGTTATGCTTCCCGTATTCAACAGAATTTTTGAGAGACCTTCAACAAACGATGCCATACAGCATTACCCCACTTTTGTGCCAAAAATAAAACCTACTACGACACAAACAACATGCGTCACATGCGATTGTGCCCACGCAAACCACACCCGCGTGACACCATCAATAGTATCCGTCGGCGCAATGCCTGTCATGTCTTTAAATTTATCCCAGTTAAATATAAAAAAACCAACCCCCATATACTCAACTACCTTAATCAAAAGAAACATAGCAAGAAATAGAATTATAACGGAACGCAAATACCGTTTGATTAAAAAACCGCAAGCAAACCCAACACCTACGTATGAGACGAGCTCTGTTGCGGTATTTGCGGACAAGTCAAAACGTTGCAAAAAGTTACCCCATGAAAAACCCGAAAACCATCCTTGTGGTTGTACAGGTACCGGGCCCAGATTATTCATTATATCTCCTCACATATCGAAACTTTATGCCATACGTATTATGGCTGAGTATAAAGAGAGATAGGAGGGTATAGCAAGAAAAAAAAGGGAACACCTTTGATGGTGTCCCCCATACTTCCAAGTGAACCGGTCTAGCGCACCTTACCACGAAGGGCTTTACCTGGTTTGAACTTAGGAACCTTCTTCGCAGGGATGGTCATCTTTTTACCTGTTGCTGGATTTACACCCGTGCGTGCTTTTCTCTTGATGTTGGTAAACGTCCCGAAACCTGTAAGAACCACTTGCTTGTTGGTTTTTAGAGCGCCGCCGACGACTTCGATGAACGCTTCCAAACAATCTTTACAGTTTGTTTTGGAAGTCTTGGTCAAGCGAGCCATCTTTTCGACTACCATTGCTTTGTTCATTTAACTTCCTTTGCTCCTGAAATGTCATCATGAGCAGGGCTAAATAAAACTAGTACTCTGGATGAACAATAGTGACACAAAATTCTTTTGTCAAGGAAGAAGATACAACATTATTTTTATGTTGTTTTTACCGTAAAAAAAGGTTTTTTGCATGACATGATTGGGAGCACGTTTTGGTACCGAGGGCCGGACTCGAACCGGCACGAGCAAAAGCCCGAGGGATTTTAAGTCCCTTGCGTCTACCATTCCGCCACCCCGGTACTTATTTGGAGGCGACACCCGGATTCGAACCGGGGATCAGGGTTTTGCAGACCCATGCCTTACCACTTGGCTATGTCGCCTTTACGTTCATATTACTATAATAATCCATAGTCGACCATATGCTGGTGCAGGGTCTCTGCCGTGATATGATCTGCATCATCCCAATAATCCAGCGGCCGCTCATTTTCCCCTGTTAAATAACCAGACTGTGCCGGCCCTTCAGTTGGAAAACCAAGCTGATACCACTCAGCAATTCCACCCTCGTATGCCTTTACATCGGTAAATCCAAGAGCCTTGAGTCGATCTCTGGCTATACCACTTGCTGTACAGGAATAATTAGAACAATAGAACACAACAGGAACATTTTTATCCACTTTGGTAGCAAAATCATCTACCAAATCAAATGGGACACTGACTGATCCTTTGATGTGGCAATCAAGAAATAGCTTTTTATCTAGAACATTAATGACCAAATAGGAATCATTGTAAATCGTCTTCCCCACAGCACATCCCAGGAGAATAACCGATAAGCTTGCTAGCAAAATGCCAAGTCTCTTCATAGTATTTTCTATCCTTTGTTACGAGAGATACAAAGTAGCAGAATCATTTTAGGAGGCAAGCTCTCATTTATGAAACCACCTTAAGACAGCGCCGCCATCTCACTTTAGACCAAAATCCGATAGGGTGTTTTAACAGATCAAGTATCCACCAGGATTCAGAACTATCTACTGAGAAAATGCACACTTTAATTTTTCCGTGTATGAGATTCCCATCTAGAATGCCCCATGTCCGCGAATCAGAGCTGCCCAATCGATTATCGCCCATAACCCAATACTGATCGGGTCCAAGTACTACTTTGAACGTATCTGCCCCAGGCGCATCAATCTTTGTTCCAGGATGCTTTATGGTACGCATGCCAACCTGTTTGATGTATCGTTGTGCACGCCGTACGTCAAATGCATCCATATTATAAAATGGCTGATCATAATATGGCCGCTTAGGATCATACGAACGCCATGTATATGCAGAGACAGGAACGAGAGGGTATTTGTTAAGATATGGTTCGTCTAATTTTTTTCCGTTAACGTAGACCACTGGCTTATCATCTTCAATCTTACCCTCTACGGTATCGCCAGGAATACCAATGACACGCTTGGTCCAGTTCGCAGGTCCCCAAACATATTTTTGCCAAAGGAATACAACAGAATTTGACGAATAATCATATGTCGGATCATTAAAGGTAATAATTTCGCTATTTTTAGGAGGAGAAAACATGATAGTAAACTTATCAGCAAAAAAGCGCTCACCGACCAACATGGTTGTTTCCATAGAACCCGTTGGCACCTGATAAAGACCAAAAATAACAGTTCGAATCAAGAAGGCAATAACAATAATAACAACAAGTTCACGAGCTTCTTTTTTTAGTCGTTCTTTTTTGCTTTCAGTAAACAACCATGCCTTAAGGGCTTCTAGCATTGATATCTTCCTTATAGTTTTTTAAACGAACGATTCCAGCGCACCGAGTTCCAAAAAGAAAAAGGATGGTGAATCAAATCAAAGATCCACCATGATGCGCGACTATCAACAGACCAGAGACGGTAGATAACCTTACCATGAATCAAGGATTCATCCAAGACGCCCCAATCACGAGAATCACAGCTTCCTAAACGATTATCACCCATTACCCAATATTGCCCTTTACCAAGCCAGACATCAAACTCATCCGTCCCTCTCTCCCCAACGACTGGTGCATCAGGACGTTTGACAACCTCCTGCCCATGATTTTCATACCATTTTTTTGCGCTTTCAATCTGCTGAGTATCAAAACGATAAAATGGTTGCTCTTCCAGTGCCAATTCGGGATCATACACTCGCCACGTATCACGATACGGATCAATAGGCATAAGTGGATACGTATTCACATACGGCTCATCCAAATGTTTCCCATTCAGATAAATAACCGGCTTTCCGTTTTCAATTCTTCCAACAACATGGTCCCCGGGAATACCAATCACACGCTTTGTTAAATTACGCGGGCCCCACAAATATTTCTGCACAATAAGCTTCATTCCAGACGATGCATATTCAAAATTAGGATCGTTAAATGTAATGACATCACCTCGCTGTACCGGCTGAAAAAGCACACTAAATTTATCAGCAAAGAATCTCTCACCAACCAACATGGTCGGCTCCATCGAGCTACTTGGTACCTGATATAAACCATAGCCAAATGTACGAACAAGTAATGCAACCGGCAAAACAACAATTAACGCCTGAATATATTCAACAACAACATCCAAATTTCTTTTTTTTAACCACTGAATCACTCCACACTCCCTTTTTATGCTAAATAATGCAATGGATTCACCTGCTTACCATGCGCATACACCTCAAAGTGTAAGTGGTCTGCAAGCCGACCCGACTTCCTAACCAATCCCGTGTCTCCGACAAGGCCCAATGTTTGACCCTGTTGTACTCTATCACCAACGCGACACGTAATACTATGTAAATGTGCATACCGTGTTTTGTATTTTTTGTTATGCGCAACCACAACTGTCTTTCCATATCCCTTATTCACACCAGCTTCAATCACCACACCACTCCGTGCCGCATACACCGGCGTTCCCTTCATCGCAGCCATATCAATTCCATAGTGGAAACCCCATGAGCGATTTGGATTGCGACGTGCACCATAAAACGAACTTATCCAGAACCTAGATCGATCCAGGGGCCATGACAATTCAATATCACGAGGCTGTTTCGTATGTTTTTTGGAGCGCAATTGACGCGATAACAATGATCCATGCTGTTTGCTGATAGAACGACGTTTGCGAGAGGAAGTTTTTTTATTCTGTGCATCAAGATGAACAAGCAAATTGCCCAGATTGCGCTCACGAATATACTCTTCTAGGGACTCTTTGAGATACGCTGGCTCACGATTCACAACAAGGAACGGTTGTTCTTTTTTTTTTTCATCGTCACTCGCAATAAACGGGACAAGCTCATCAGGAGTACGAGACCGCGCAAATTCGGGAATCGCTTTTTGAAATGCAACAGTATAAGTATGGTACTCTTCTTGAAGCTCCATTACGCGGTTCATCTGTTGTCGTAATTTACCATGCGAGTACACCAATAAACATGACATCGACGCCATCGTACCCAAAAGAAAAACGGTAATAACTTTTAACGAAAAGGCCGAATCATATCTCATAGGACTTCAATAGCTCTTCCTTCAATCCAACCACGGACACTCCTATCCCCCGCTCTCACTTTATACCATCCTTGTTCATGTTGATAAAGAACGAGTTCGCACGCAGCAGAAACATTACAGCGTTGCGGATAGGTTGATGCAGGACCAGCGTATAACGTTGTATCATTGATAACAAATGCTCGCGCGCTTTGCTCGCGAGTATACACAAAGTACGCAAGAAAAAAAGATAGCAATGAAACCATAATCATTCCTGATCGAAGCACTACACCACCCCAACCAAAGACCAACAAAAGCATCAAGCATAATGCACATATAAGCGCACTAATCTGCCACACCCAACGCGGAATCACCACCAAACATTCGTTCATCATACGCTTGTACCAACCCTGCCATGAACGATCAATGTGTTGTCCCAATTCACTCTTGATAATATCAATATTATAGAGACTATCACGTAAGATCTGACCGTCGGCACCACGCGCGGCTCGCTCAAATGCAACTAATGCACGAGGCAGTCGATTAAGGTGATATAAGCCCAATCCAATCATATACCAATCTGCAACGGTTTTCTGCTCCAACGCCTGGTGCTCATGTACAACTTTGCGCCAATCAGTATCATTCGCCTGCAGCGACATCATTACACATGATATGAGTACAAGTCGTTTCATAATCGCTTCTCAAATCTTTGCAACCACACCTTTGACGACCGCACTAGATCTTCATCATACGCTTTTGCACTAAACGCATGCTCTGCATAACGAAGAAAATCTTTACGCCATGATTTAAGGTAATCCTCCATGCCAATTTTTCGCAAACACTGCTCAATAAATAATTCCGACACCTCCTGCTCAGAGACACTACAACGATCCGCAAACAATGAGATCCATGCCTTGTAGAGTGCAACCGGATTACGATCACGCGCACAGACGGCAAACCGCCTCCTGGCACGCCGATAGGCAAATCGATATCGCAACTGCCTATTATACTTACGGCGATACCATCGTCCCAACCGCCACATACCGTAACCACCGCCTCCACCAAAGATCGCGCAACATGCAAGTACTATAAGCCACCATGCAAATCGGGATGATTCACGATGTAATGGTAGTGGTCGAAGCGACTCCTTTCCACCATGAGGATCATCCTGAACTAATGACGATGACTGCAATGTCACAGGTCCACTCTGAGATAAGGCCGAAGTAATTTTAAGCAAATGTGGTAATGTCGGATGCGTAGAATACTCACCCACCGTATAATCAAAGAACGTGTAAGTTTGTTCAGGAATCCCATGTACTCCTTCTTGAGAAGCCTGAACCACATACTCAAACGTTTTATCCCACCCATATTCATGGCGCATTATTGATGATGTGGAATCGTAATAGCGTAATCCTTGCGGCAAATGTAGCGGTGGAGCTTCAAGCCCTTCAACATTTCCTTCTCCCGAGACCGTCAGCCTCACAACAATACCCTCTCCCACTTTGGCGCTCTCGTGTTCACAAGAAAGTTCAGTTCGCGTGATATGGCCAATACCGTGTACCACTCCATCGTAGGAAGGCAATGGTTTTACCCTGATAGGACAGGCATTAGATTGCACAATAATTTGTTCTTTTGATTGCCCAAACATGTCATCAAATAAGAAACTCATACGATGACGTTTGACTGGAACCGCACACGGTACCGACAGCGAAGGCACAATGTGCTCACCAGGTGTATACTGATATAACTCAAGTGTATGTTCAATAACACGCTCACGGTTACGCACAAATTCTCTTGTTGTACTTGGATCAACTGCACCAATAACCCAACCAGGAAAATCAGCATTTAGCGCCTGTATGATCTGCACTCCTTCGGCAGCGCAAAAGGACATCGTAACCTTAAGCGGTTCACCAATAAATACCGAATCTTTTTCTGCTTTTAATTCGAGTCTAGCCTTCTGTTCCATTTGTGGTTCATCATACACAGGAGTATTACCCACCGTAATCTCAAGAGGCTCTGATGTACTTATCTGTCTCTCCAGCTTGAGAACAGCGGGCCCAACTGTATACGTATCCTGCATATCACATCTAACAGTGTGATAATAGCTCACCGTACTTTCTGTTACGCCGTTGATAACATGAAGTGTTGACGCAACATGCACTGATCCTTGCTCAAAGTCCTCCAGCCCCTCAATCTGTGGAGCTTCTTCAATTTGCTGCTCGCTGGTCACCGTTGCCACAAGATAAAATGGGATTCCAACTGCTGGCTGCTCAAGCGGTTGTTTATGAATATCACACAACGAGAGTGACACCGATGGCTTCCCAGCAAAGCTGCTCGCAATCATACACAAAAAAAGGCTACCAATTCTTCTGACCATACTGTCCCGACATTGTTTGTAAGACATGTTCTCTGATCATTTTTTTATACTGCACCGTGTCGTAACGTTCAACCTGTGCAAGCAAGGCTTCTGTTTTTTCGTCATAAATTTCACCCGCCTGTGGCTCAACTACGTCATGCGACTGAAGTTCCATCTTTTGGCCATCAGTGGCATTCTGTTGCGCCGTTGAAATATCTTGAGGTGAGCGCCCACTCATGTCATCTCGCGCAATATCTGCCTGTTCTTTTTTCTGATCTTGGCGATTACCAAACTGATCTTGTTCTGATGCAACATCCTGTTTAGGAGATTGTTTTTCCTGCGTGCTATCGTCACCATTTTGCTTTTGATCAGGCTCCTGTGGATCATTGTTCTGATCTTCACGGATATTGTCTTGAGGATCATCGCTCTTAGAATAATCACCTGCCTCTAATTCAGATGGATCGCTTCGATCACCGTTATCCTCTTGATGTTTATCAGAATCTTGTCGTTGTTGCTGTCGATCTTCGTTTTTATCGTGAGGCTCAGATTCACCATCTTCTGAGTCTGAGTGATGCTGTTCTTGTTGTTGCTGTTGTTTTTGTTTATTTTTGAGATTTTTTTCATGCTCTTGTCGTTGGTGGTCCTGCTCTTGCTGTTCCTGCTTCTCAAGCATCTGCCGCACAACATCTGCGTTATGTTGTGCTCGTTTGTGGCCTGGATGCAACCGCAAGACATCCGTGTATGCTTGCAGCGCTGATTGGAGATTTTTCAACTGGACCGATTCGTTGCCCATATTGAAATATGCTTGTTCCAGAAATGATTGCGGTTGTGTGTCGATACCATATCGCACTGCACGATCAAAACAATGATATGCAAGCTCATGCTCCCCCTGCGCGTGATATACACATCCCGCATCATAGTTCACGACAGGATCTGAAAAAAATTCTGTTAGCAGATCTTTGCACAGCTCTTGTAAGACACTGCAATCATCGCTGACAAGACGCGCGTGCTGATAGTAACCGAAAGGACCTGCTGCCTGAACCAAGGTGCACCAGCATAATAACGCATAGCAGATCTTAAACATCACTGATTAATATCCCAGAGCTGCTGCGTCTGACATTTCACACATATGTACATCATGGGCGCTGCGGCCTTTGCCATTAAGGGCATTGGGATCGGCCCCAAGCTGTAAAAGACATTCTCTCAGCGCCATAATTTGTTCCTGTGAAAGAGATTTATTATAGATCGCCTTTCCACTCCAACGAGCGACTAGGTGCAATGGCTGATCTCCCTCAACCTCCATCTTACCTCTTACCATCGTTAACTCACAACTTGGCGAATCAAGAAACACGCGAGTTTCTGGCTCTCCTGGTTTAAATTTCTGTAACAATTCCAACGCCTCTACAAACTTTGTCTGTCCTAAAAGCTTTTCAAAGTGCTCGCGCGCCTCTTGAGCGCGTTTCAATGAAGTACGTACCAATGCAGTGTGTGCTTGGACTAAAGATTCTTGTTCGTCCATAGCATGCACACATACACATGCAAGGCTCATCATAATCACATATTTCATAGGTGTCCGCCTTCTCTAACAATTGTGTTTATTATAAAGCGCTTCTCCTACCCCAACATTAATCTGCGCATATTACATATTAGTTAGTCATTCTCATGTGGAAGAGCAACTGCTATACGACCCCGCCGAAGCATCTTCAAATCAAGTTTTATCCCCAGACTGGCTGCCGCACATGCCATACCATAACGATACTTGTGTTCTGGAGTACCACTCAAAAAATTCAGCGCATCTTTACGCGCACCAAGCTGTAAAAGTCGATTTTGCAGCTCTTCGAGTTTTTCAACAGAAAGGTTCTTTTCATAGACAGCTTTGCCTAATAAGAAAGACACACAATGTAATGGTGTATCACCAGTTGGTCCCGTAGCACTCTGAAGAAAAGCCACAGTCATGCCTGAGCCTCGATTAAGAGAGTCCAACACTCCCATGGCCTTTTCAAAATTATGAGCATGCAGGTGAAATGCAAATATATCTCCTATTCCAGGACCAGCGTATTCCGAAGGACCGGGTTTCTGCAATACGTCACCAACGACCCGATCCATTGCATGCATCGAGAAGCAAAAAAAACTCATAAGAGACACAAAACAATATTTCATATCAAGACTCCATCAAGACCTACCATGCTATAATCCTCCATCTTAAAATAGACCCCCATTTCCATCATGCATCTATACTACCCATTCTATCAAAAAACAAACCAAACTGATCGCTGCAAAATAATAATAACGATCCTCGAGAGCATCAACCCTATTAACATCTAGGAGCTCTTTTTCATACCGTTCCACATCTGCAATAAGATGTAATATATCACTATCGCTTTGGCTCATACGGTAATACCGCGCTCCAGTATCAACGGCCAGAGTGTGAAGTATTCCTTCATTTAACCGTGAAATAACAATCGAACCCTTACTATCTTTTTGCACACCAACTTGTTTTCCAGATTGATCTAATACAGGAACTGGCGCACCCTCAGGTGTACCAATACCCAAGGTAAAAATGCGCAGCCCCAACTCACTTGCACGTTGTTTAACCGTTGCCAAATCAGATGAAAAATCTTCACCATCGGTCAACACAACCAATAATTTATTTTGACGCTGCGACATTGATTCAAACAACTGAATCGTTTTCATAAGCACCGCATCGAGTGCAGTTGTTCCAGATGAAATTGTTTCCACGTCAAGTGAATCTAGAAACATATAAAACGCAGCATAATCTTGTGTCAGTGGACATTGCACAAATGCAGAACCTGAAAACACAATCAACCCTACACGTTCACACGAAAGTTTTTTAAGTAATGTTCTTATCTTATCTTTTGCAGCTTCTAAACGATTTGGCTTCACATCCTGCGCAAGCATGCTCCGAGAAATATCCAATGCAATAAATAGATCACGCCCATGCTGTTGCTCATGCTCATCTTTTTTACCCCAGCGTGGTTGTAATAAAACAAGAAACAAACACACAATACCAACCGATAATAATGCTGATTTAAAAAAATCCTTCTTATATGAATAACCACGCAACAACAGTGATTGCCATTTTTTGTGAGCTAATACCCTGGCTAAACGCACACGCTTGACACTGCGCCACCAGACAAGCATAAGCATAAATAGAAAGACAAAAATAAACTTTACTGCAAGAGGATTACCCAATGTCATAACATAAACCGTATCAATGTCGTTATACACAACTGTATA
Organism: Candidatus Babeliales bacterium; assembly: GCA_016929235.1. Classification (NCBI taxonomy): domain Bacteria; class Candidatus Babeliae; order Candidatus Babeliales; species Candidatus Babeliales bacterium. The sequence continues at coordinate 44,448 of JAFGJD010000006.1, forward strand.
AACAATGCCAATACAACTAACCATACTAATGGGCCAACATAATCCTTATAATGTGCAAACAATGATGCATCATGATTAGTACGTTCTAATCGATCAATTTGATCATAAATTAATCGAAGCTCATTAGGCTTACGTGCTTCAAAAAACTTACCTCCCGTTGCATGTGCAATTTTTTCCAATAGAGGTCTGTTCAACGTAGCTCCTGCAGGAATCAAACCAAACTGTGGATGAACCATAAAGCCCCCACTCTCACTCCCAATACCAATGGTGTAGATTTTCACATCAAGTTTTTGTGCAAGTTCAACAGCGAGTCGCGGACTACTATCCTCTGCTGTTGGTTCGCCATCTGTTAATAGAATAATGATTTTGCTTTTTGCTTTCGCATGCCGCAGACGGCCAAGCGCAGTTAATAACGCTGTTGAAAGCACTGTGCCTTTTTCATCAATCACACCGATATCCAATGATGCAACAATCTCCTCAAGCACATGCTTATCGAGCGTCAACGGACAACGTGAAGCGGATTCGCGACCAAAGATTACTAGACCAATGGGATCATTCACGCGACGTTTAATAAAGCGAATCGCCTCTTGTTTGGCAATCTCGATACGAGATAGCTGTGTACGTTCATCATCGCTACAGGCCATACTACCCGATACATCCATGACTAGAATAATATCGACACCCTCGACATGCACCAGCGATGATGGATCCAATTGCTTGACCCGACTGGTCAATAAAATTAAACCACCGAATACAATCATCTGCAGCATAAAAATTATCCAACGATATGTTTGAAATCCATGGGAATAGACATGCTTAACCACTGATGCAAGTGGATAGACATACGCCGGCTGTCGGTGCCAACGCATACGACACCACACAACAAGGGCAACTAGCGCAGTAAGCGCAATAGCAAGAAGTGAATATTGAAGATGTGGAGCAAGATCCACGCGCTATAACTCCTGTTGCTCCAAGAACCAAGTGCGCACACGAGCTGTAAAGGCACCCTTATCCTCACCTTGATTATAGGTGAATGGCTCACCTATGGTTACCGTAATAGGAGCCCAATGTACCCACAGTGATTTTGGAGGCATAACTTTATCACTATTTCGTATCATTACCGGAACCACGGGATACCCCGTCTGTTGCGCAATGATAGCAAACCCAGTAAAAAAATCACGCACACCATCATCAGTATAACGACCGCCCTCTGGAAACAATAAGACGTGCCCGTGCAACTTGGTTGCACGATCAACTGCCTGCTCAATAGCACTCACGGCTTTACGCGGGGCACTTGGGTCAACCATCACCTCAAGCCTACGTATCACAAAACCAAAAATGGGATACTGAGCTAACCAGTTAATAAATAAAAAAACATGAGGCTCGCCACGCGCAACCATACCTAATAAAGGCGCATCGATTGATGATCGATGATTCCCGATGAACACACACCGCGTATGCTTTGGGATATTTGCCATACCCTCATATGAAACAGGAACCCACCACGATTTGATAAATAACCAGAAAACAAAATGTTCAATTTTATAGATAAAGGTACATTTGAATCGCAATGATTCTGGCAATAACGCAACTATCACACCCGGAATTGCAAATACAATAAGCGCTACCAGAAAGACTACGCCATAACTCACTGTTCTTAAAATATTTCCTACACTCATCATATCTCCTCTCCTTTAACATACCGCTTATGATCCTTATAAAGCACCATCGTATATATCGTTGTTAAAAATGAAACTGAAATCGGACTCAATACCATCAACACATACCATGGACTATAGGAAAGAGATGGAATCATCGAGAAGGAACGCAAAACAGGATAGAGCCCCTCAAGCACTAGAATACTGACACCGAGAAATAACAAGTACGAAAGAATCGAAAGAGGTAGCGTATACCACACCATAGTATAAGCACGCACAAATGCTCGCCAGAGAGAGCGGATCCCTCGACGATCATCTAATGCGAAGAGCATCAAAAACACAAATACCGGCATAATAAGTGGAACTAGGGAACAAAATGAGGAGAGCGGATTCACATAGCCCGGGAACACGCCAATAAAGTGTAATGGCCACCACAGATAAAACAGCCCATCTCCAAGAAGCTCAAGCACACGACTATCAACAAATGTAAGCTCTTTAAAATGAGCGAAAATAGGAACTACCATAATCAAAAGGACAAATAAACTATAGGCGATAAAAAATTTAAGCCCATGGCTTCCGAAATACGACTGATAATAACCGATACTCTTCTTACGCGTAGAAGGTCGTACCGTAAGAAACAAGAAAAATAAGACCATAAACCAGCCAAGCCCGCTCAAGAGATAACTCTCTAGGTAATCCGCAAGAATCGCAAGGCATACCAACCACCAAAAATACGTTAAGAATGTAACATATACCGCCTTTGTCGTCTTACCTGTCACCCACAGAAGCTGTCTCAAGGACTCCCACTGAAAAATGAGTTTAAGCAACTCCCACCACGACTTAAACACTACCTTCATAGTCTCTCCCTTTATTATAGGCCTTCGATACTACGAAGTACTCTACCAACAGTACCTACAAACATACAATCCCCGCACACGAATCTACCCCAAGCCACAACTCAATAGCAAAAGCCAATCATACACTATTAGTAACGATTAATAAGAACAAAGAAACCCTTCTCTACCATGATGGCAACGCATGCAAACCCGTCTCAATCATAAAACCGAGACAGGATCTCGAAAAAGCCTATCACTTTGTGATAGCGCCCCGCATACCAAGATATGCCTTGACTTTTAGAAATTATAATTTTTAAGCTGATAGGGAGTAGAGAGGAGTCGCATAGTGGTATACATGGGCTCTCACGTTGAAAAATGTAATACAATAGGCTACAGTGACTTCTCTTTATTATTTTCTGGAGAATCTGCCTCAAGCACTCATAGGAATACATGAAGAAGCTCTTAATTGTCGAGTCTCCCGCTAAAATCAAAACCCTGTCCAAGATCTTGGGTAAGGATTTTAAGATTATGTCCACCCTTGGACATATCATGGATTTGCCACGAAAGAGCATCGGTGTTGAAATTACCAAATCAGATATCAAGCTCGAGTATGTTCCCATAGAGGACAAAGAAAAGATTATTGCTGATATTGTAAAGGCAGCCAAGACTGCTGATGAAATCTATCTGGCTCCTGACCCTGATCGTGAGGGTGAAATCATTGCATGGCACGTTGAACAAGAAATCAAGAAGGCAACTAAAGGCAGCAAGAAAAAGATCCACAGAATCGGGTTCAATGAAATTACAAAGTCTGCAGTTGAAGAAGCGATCAACAATCCTGAAAAAGTAGACCTGCACCGTGTAGCCGCTCAACAGGCGCGTCGTGTGCTCGATCGTTGGGTTGGATACGAAGTGTCACCCATCTTGTGGCAAAAGATCAAAGCAGGATTATCTGCAGGCCGAGTGCAATCGGTTGCTCTCAAAATTATCTGCGAACGTGAACAGGCAATTCGTGATTTTAAACCAGAAGAATATTGGACTATTGAAGGCTTGTTCAAACAAGCCAAGGCAAGCCTATCAGCAATGCTTACCCATATCAGTAAAAAGAAAGCTGATATTAAAAATGAAAAAGCTGCTAACAAGATTCTCGATGACCTTAAGAAAACAGAATTCGCCGTTGAATCAATTGTGGATAAACAACGCTCAAAAAATCCGCTTCCACCCTTCATGACAAGTACGCTTCAGCAGGCCGCACACAATCAACTTGGCTTCTCGGTTAAACGAACTATGCAAGTTGCACAAAAACTTTATGAAGGCATTCCGTTAAAAGATCCTGATCACCCTGTTGCACTGATTACATATATGAGAACTGACTCGCTCCGTCTTTCAGAAACAGCGCTCAAGCAGGCTCGCTCATACATAGGATCACAGTTTGAGAAAGCATATCTTCCACAAAAAGCAAACGTATTTTCCAAAAAAAGTAAAAGTAAAACGCAAGATGCCCATGAAGCGATTCGTCCGATCGACGTGGCGCTAACACCCACAATACTTCGTCAATATCTAGGTGCAGATGAAATCAAATTATATGAACTGATTTGGAAACGATGCGTTGCCAGTCAAATGACACCAGCACAGTATGCCCAACGCCAAGTTACCATTCAAGGCGGTAAATACACATTTAAAACAACTGGATCCACATTAATCTTTGATGGTTTTTTGAAGGTATACAAGGATGACGAAGATAAGGATGAAACAACAATTATTCCAAAAGAGCTTGAAGAGAAGCAACCAATCGAACTTACCAAAACAGATCCCAAACAACATTTTACCCAACCACCACCACGTTTTAATGAAAGTTCACTAGTAAAAGAGCTAGAAAAAGAAGGCATTGGTCGCCCAAGTACCTATGCATCCATTATCAGCACCATACAAGCGCGTGATTATACAGAGCTCGATGATCGAAAACGATTTGTACCAACTGAATTAGGTATGACCGTTTCAAAATTGCTCAGTGATAACCTTCCTAAAATTATGAAGATTTCGTTTACAGCACAGATGGAACAGGAGCTTGACAAGATTGAGCATGAAAAATTGGACCGTGATAAATTACTCCGAACCTTCTATCAAGAATTCGAAGAGGATCTTGAAGAGTTTCGAGGCAAACGAAAACGCACAGCCGAGAAAACTGATATCACCTGTCCAAAATGTAAGGAAGGTAAGTTATTGATCAGGTTTGGAAGGGCGGGCTCATTCCTAGGATGTAGCACGTATCCAACATGTGATTTCACAACCAATTTCAAGCGAGATGAAGATGGCAAAATAGAAATTGTCGAGACCATCCACCCTACCGTCCTCAAAGAAAAGTGCCCCGAATGCGGTGAGCCCCTCAGGCGCATAGTTGGTAAGTGTGGAGAATTTATTTCATGCAGCGGCTATCCAAAATGTAAGTATGTCCATCAGCAATATGCATCGTTTAAATGCCCGCAAGACAAGGGCGACGTTGCAAAGCGCTGCTGGAAAGGTGGAACGTTCTGGGGCTGTGTAAACTATCCAGACTGTAAGTTTGCAATCTTCAGCGATATTGAAGAGAAACCGTGTCCACAGTGTAAGAAGCCATATCTAATGAAGAAGACTAACAAAGAAGGCAATACGATACTTCATTGCACAAAAGAATGTGGTTATTCACATCCACAAAAAGCGAAAAAGTAACGTCTGACAGACACTACGACCACAAATTGCAGCACATCGCATTTTTGAGCCATATTTCTGGGCATACCATGCATCCACAATCTCCGTATCCCCTTCAACATGCAGAGCCACCTTAGCCCCTGATATGTTTGATTGCAGTATGATTAGATTCCCATCACGCGAAGCCATTACTGACGGCCCAATAATAAAATTCCATGTCGTATCAACTGCATCATCACCGGTCCACTGGTCCACAATGTTCAGTGATTGCCCATCGCACACAAGAGTCCTCGTTGCTCTTCTGCTACCAGACATCCACGATGTCTGCAACACGTCTGTTACACCCACAGTTCGCTCAGGAAGAGTAAGCGCAAATAACCGCTCATCAAATGGAACCGGTTCTTCACCCGTTTTCCAGAATGTATTATGCACAGTAACTGAGCGAAACCGATTCCGCCATATACCTGACGGCGTATATAGATAGCTTCCAGGATCAACAATAAAAGGTTCATCATCAACCGCAAGTGTTATGCTTCCCATATCATTGTGGAAATGACCAGACGGCTGCTGTGATTGATATGCATGATGACGCAAACTTACATGCAGATGTTCTGTTTTTATGACCGACACTCCAAACTGACGGTACAATTTCGTGCCGTATTTTTTTTCATTAGATTGCATCGCTTGAAGAATCTTATCCGTAATGCCATAGTGCAGCAGTTTACCCGAATCATCATCACCGATCTGAATCAATGACGCTGGGCACCAGACCATGAAATCAAACATGCGTCGTAATTTTTTTTCAAACGATAGGGAGAGCTGAATACTAGATTCCTGCAGCAATAGCCCGGCATGATAAAAAAGTTCCGTTACCAAACCATGATATGCGGTAGACCCTTCGTAATCGGCGCCCTCGTCAAACACTTGTTTTTCAAACTCAGTTTCAATCTCTTTAGTAACCCATGATAATTTTTGATCAACACCAGGCCACAAATTAAAAAACCAACATAACGACAAGTATCCAACAAGATCTGATAGATAATGGTTTGACGTGCGACCATCATACACTTCCCAATTATGCTCTAGATAGAGCATATGATTGTAAAGAGATTCGACAAGCGTTTGCCAAAATGAACCCGGAATAGATGTTACATCTTTAAAAAAATGCACCCCAACAATCATGTTGTATGCACGAATACCCACATCCATAGGACATATCCAATTCGGCCCTAAAAGATATGGATTGCGTTCTATCCAATCAGACGCATGCTCTTGAAATGCATCAACATACCGCTGCTCACCCGTCTCGCGATATGCCAAACCAAGCACAAGTAGATGCTGAAGTCGTGAAAGCTCCCACGGAATTTTGATATCTTTGCACAATGTTTCTGTTGTACCGGATGTGATAATAATGTCTCGGTAAAATACAGACGAATCAAATGTCACGTCACTGCCAGGCGATTGATTCTGCAATCGAAAATCGTCATGCCACGGTATACGATCAAACGTAAGAGGCCCTGAACCTAGCAGGTCAAATGTCTTATTCACGTACGCATCCGCCTGCTCAATCAGACCAGCCGGTCGATCATAGAGCGCATCTAGATATGGCAATGATAACGTCGAGATACGCTTCCATTCGTGTTCAAATAAACCAAGATTATGTCGTGAAGCAATCTGCTCCCAAATGTAGTGAGCCGTTCCATCTACTGCTTGTTTGCGAATTTTCCTTTGATACCAAGATGTACTTACGCGTTGGCGAACAATGCCAACCGTTTTAAGAGGGCCATATTCCCAGGTTTTTTTTATATAGTGCGGAATACGAGAAAACGAAATCACACCGTCCCCGTTTAGCTACGAGACGCCATCCATTGATCAATCACAAGCAATGCTGCGCCATTTGTCGCAAGCTCAAGTTTGTCCACAACTTCCTGTGCTGATGCTTCTTCTTCGACTTGTTCGGCAACAAACCATTGGAGAAAGTTTTCAGTTGCAATATCATTATGAGTGCGAGCATCTGCAACCAAACCATCTATCAATGAACTTACATAACACTCATGCTTGTACGCAGCCTCAAACACATCTAGCGGAGAGGCCCAAGATCCCTTAGGAACATCTATTTTCGAAAGTGCCACGTTACCGCCACGATCGATCACGTACTGAAATATTTTCATCGCATGCCCTACTTCTTCCTTAGCTTGCAGTTTCAGCCAATGAGCCATCCCCATTAACCCTGCTTGGGCACAATAAGCTGCCATCGCTAGATAAATATAAGAAGAATGCAGCTCTGCATTGATCTGTTTATTAAGCGCATCTTGCATTTGTGATTTCAACATGAGAACTCCTTATCGCAAACGTGTCCCGTTTGGTACATGTCCAGTTATAGTCGTTATGTGAGGAGTGCCATCTTCATCTCCTGCACACAGAATCATGCCATGGGATTCAAATCCCATCATGGCACGTGGAGCTAAATTATACACAAATACGCCCTGCTTATCGACAAGGTCAGCCGGTTCAAAAAAGGAACGCAGCCCTGCAAGAATCTGGCGATTCCCCAGCTCACCAAAATCAACCTCCAAACGATACAATTTTTTAGACTTGGGAACGTCCTCGCACGCCACAATTGTTCCAACACGCAGCTCAACCTTTGCCACGTCGTTAATAGTGATCGTTGTATCGATTACCGACTGTTCAGTCTTAGTCTCCATGAGCTATTCCTGACTTTTCGAATAAGGTTGGTATCTTCTTTAATGTAAACACATGGCACCATGCACCAGCCATCTGTTCGATGTTATCGATTCCTGGCTGAATGATGATCGAGTATCCAAGCGCATCAAGCAGCACCATCATTTTATCAGGCATTACCGGCAATAAAATAACGCCTATCGTTTTGAGTGCATGACAGGTTGCTGCAATTCGGTCTGCAAATGCGGCCTTATCATTCTTAACAAGCTTCCATGGTTCTTGTGCATGGAAAAATGCATTCGTTTGATTGATGAACTTCCAGACGTGTCCGAGAGCTTGGTGATAAAGACATCCATCCATTGCCTCACAATAGGCAAGTAACATAGCATTGGCATGATTGCGCAATTCGTGTGCCTCTGGTGACCATGTATCAGGAGCTTCAACCTTCTCTAGATCATATCGTAATGAAAGGCTCAATGTCCGGTTCAAGAGATTACCAAGATCGTTGGCAAGATCAGTTTCAATCTTTTGTTCGAGTTCGGTATCACTAAAATCACCATCATGCGTTACCGCCATCTGGCGCACAAGATAATAGCGAACCGGATCGACTCCGTACGTTGCTTGTAATTCCATAGGATCAACAACGTTACCAAACGATTTTGACATCTTCTGTTTGTTTACGGTAATCCATCCATGCACCAACATATGCTTTGGAAGTGCAAGATTGGATGCCATCAGGAATGCAGGCCAATAAACTGCATGGAATCTCAAGATATCTTTTGCCATGACATGCAAATTGGCAGGCCACCATTTTTCAAACATTGCTTTTTTGGAGGGATCACCATAACCAACACCTGTAATATAGTTATTGAGTGCATCCGCCCACACGTACACAACGTGCTTGGGATCACCCGGGAATGGAATTCCCCATTTAACTGTTGTACGCGAAATGCTTAAATCCTTAAGCCCTCCCTTCACAAATGAAATCACTTCGTTAAGCCGCTCACGAGGAATCACAAATTCAGGGCACTCTTCATAAAAAGTAAGAAGTCGATCCTGATACTTGGAAAGTTTAAAGAAGTAGCTCTCTTCAGACACCAACTGCGTTGCACGACCACATGATGGACATGGTGGCGCATCATCTTGCGTATCGACAAAGGTTTCACATGGCGTACAATACCAGCCTTTATAAAAATCTTTATAGATATCACCCTTATCAATCAGGTCTTGCAACCACTGCTGTACCGCTTTAATGTGATGCGTATCTGTAGTTCGAATAAAGTGATCATACTCGATATTGTAAGCTTTCCACGCATCCTTATAAGCAGGGATAAAGCTATCGACAAACACTTGTGGTTCCTTGCCAGCTTTCTCTGCAGCCTGGGCAATCTTTTGGCCGTGCTCGTCCGTTCCAGTCAGAAAGAAAACCTCCTTACCCTTGAGCTTATTCCAGCGTGCCGCTACATCAGCAAGCAGAGTAGAATACAGCGACCCAAGATGAGGTTTAGCAGTCCCATAATAGATGGGAGTCGTAACATAAAAAGTTGATGGTTTCACGTTATATCTCCGTGTCTTGGCACCATATATGTGTGATTCGGCAGCGTCTCACAGAGTGAGCGTATTACGCAAAAAAAGCAACTTTAATAAAAAGCATACGATCACAAAATCCTAGCGAGTCGCATGTTTCGGACTCATATATACCTGTAGATAATATTCGGCAATATCAGGTCGCTTTATTTCGTGACGTATAAATTCCAGAAAATCACCCTTTCTGTCATTAGGTACGCTCCAAACATGTTCAATGCCCTTATCAAATCGCTTCAGGCAATATTCCAATTGTGCAAGGCGAATACAATTAAGATTTGCCCCATCTACCAATAACTCATCCCCCATCTCAAGGTTTTCAGGATTATGCTGGTATGCAAGTGCCCGCTCAAGAAAATGCGTCAAGGATTCGTTCATAGATGGAGGCTGATAACCCTGCAAACATCTTTGGTACAACCTAAAAAATGAGTTCGGATCATAAGTTTCCATAGCACTGCACGACAATCCTATGCACAATAGAGATGAAATCCATAGAGTTCTATTCATAATAGAAAGCTCCCCATACAATAAAACAGGCGGTGTTCCATCAATTCAGAAATAGCCAGTCTCCAACACCCTTAGAAACCGATTATCTACACCAAAACTACCCCGCTCTTAAAGAAACCCACGCCTTCTCTAAGATATTTCTATTAATATGCTCTTTAAAAAAGCTAAAATTACTCATTCTTTTCGGCCAAGAATCCACTTGAGCCTGAAGCTCAGCAGACATCACCTCGAGACGCACATCCTGGCGCGATGGCA
>JAFGJD010000007.1 GCA_016929235.1 Candidatus Babeliales bacterium
ACCCTGGGCATTAGGATACTTGAACTGTTTTATTTTCCTAAAGCTACTCCACCAGGAGCAACAATCGTATCAATATGAACCTGGTCAACCTCTACGGATCTCCTAGATCCAGAACGCTCAGAGGCAGCTTTGAGATAGTTAGGTTTATCTCGAAGCTTTTCGATCTTCCCATCATTACCAAATGCGTGAATAGTAATTTTACTTATATATGCGGCCATATTAATCGATGATATGGTAATTTCAATATCCCACACATTTCCTGGCTTACGGCCTTGCATGTAATTAGAAATAACGACTATATCATCAAAATTTCCGTCTGGCGTCTTGGTAGTACAACGTACCGCATTGTCAGTCATCATCGCTATTTCAAATGAGTACATATCCGCAGCATTTGAACCTGTTGGGTTAATCTGAATCATCCCAGTTCCTTGCATGCCAGGCTTATTAAGCACAAATGGAACTATTGGTAGGTCAAGGCTTTCAAAATCTACTATTACAGGAGCCTCTGAATCATTCGTTGGACATACAAATGTTTTAGCAGGATAGGAACCAGCTTTTATTTCATAGATAAGAGGCATTTCCGATGTATACGAGCACTTTAGCTCATACACTAATCCCCACTCACCATAATTATAACCATAAGCAGTGTGTATCATTGCACACAGCATGAATGCACTCGTAATTTTCTTCATTCTGATATCATCCTTATTTCTACTGTATTCACCTCAGTGACAATTATTGCCTTCACAAGTAAATGATCCATAACCCAAGCTTAAGGATCCCTCGGTTGCTGCGACATGCACCTTTAGATCATAGGCCTGTCCTTGTCCTTGTATAGGCCACAGATATATGTACTTGTCCCAGGAACTATTGGATCCACCCCCGCTATCATTTGTCCAAAACTCGTAGTACACGTTAAATATGTTTTCTTTTGCAAAATTATTAGCACATTTACTTCCAAAGCTACATCCCCTAGTTCCCTTATATTTGATATAAATATTCCCTCTTCGTGCATGCCGTTGTGCTTCTGGATTACTGATAAAATCATATTCAACAGGCTGTGGAGTGTAATTACGACTATAGTAGTTCTTCTTTCTCAACCATGACACCCCCTGATCAGTGTAGAAAAAATCTGCATCAGAAAGATTATGCCCAACTAATTCAGCCACGGTATATTTCGTATTCTTGCTATTACAGGTAAAGTCTGGATTTGTAGACTGGCCTTGTCTCACTAATTGATTGCCAGATTTATAAATGCGGTTGATAGCATTGTTTGCAAAGCTTGTTACCTTTTTATTATATGGCAGAATTGTTGTGCTACACGCTAATAATACAAGAAGCCGCTTGGGTATTTCCATATTACATTCCCCTTTTTTCTTAGTACGGTTTATCTTCGTGCAATGGTAAAATAATCTCTTCAAAAAAAGCAAGTATTATGAAAAGAAAAAGCCACACCCAATAATATGAGTGCGGCTTTACAACATCAGCTTTAGAGTTATTTGGAGCTAGGGGGTTTAACTTTGCTCATCGGAATACCCGAAGGGATATTCACACCTAGCCCTCGGGTAGAAACAGCTTTCGTTCCCATCGTAGTTTGCCGAGCTTGCGTCCCCGCCGTAGAAGGGCTAGCACCGCACACCGTTAAAGAGGTATTATCTGCGGGACCACCTAAATATGCCGGAGGATCGGGCATAGGATAATTCTGTTGAGAGACATTATCGTATGAATGTCGAGTAATACCACTGATATAAGCAACTGCATTCGTGTAGATTATTATATCAATATCCCATACTGCACCCTCAGGATAATCCTTCATACAATCGGCTATATCAATTCTGTGTACAACGTCCTGAGTTGTTCCATCATCGAAGTTTACATTCTTGGTCCAGCACTCAATCATTGAATTATCAACCATTTTGATTTCGATAGGATACACCACACCAGAATCTGGCGTCGGTTCAAGTCTGACACCGCCAGTTGCTTTTCGTCCATGTCCCGCCTCGAAAGGCGCTGCCCAATCCCAAAATTCTTTCTTAGTTCCCTGCTGTAATGTCCGAGAATCAAATACCGGACTATCCGTGCCATCATCGCTTATTGCGCTCACCCTATAAGCAATCGGTGTCGAAGCAGAGTAGTTACAGGTAACTGAATATACAAGCCCAGATTGTCTCCAATTAATGACACTTCCTAACGCACTAGAACTAATCACAGTCAATATAAAAATAATACTCTTTTTCATATGCACCTCTAACATGCTTTCACTATTTAGCCCAACCGCTACAGTCACCCCTTGTTTTATCTCCATAACTGACATCGAAGCTTCCATCATACACTTTGACATGGAAATAAAGATTGTATTCCCCTAGGCCCCAACCAGCTGGTCCTATTGTGAAGTCTTTTTTGTTTCCACCAGAATCAAAATCAAGTGTTACCGTATAACAATTTGCTGCTACTGCATCATTGATACGAATCCTTAGGTTCCCATGTGTACGTTTACTTCCAGGATCATTAAGCCAATTAAAATCTTCGCTATCTTTTTTATAGTCCCGTGAGTAATAATTCATATTTTCAATCCACGATTGACCGCTATCGCTAAAGTAGAATTTTTTATTTTTTCTCTTACGAGCAACCAGCTCAGCAAATTGTTGCCATTCATGATACGCCCAATTTTCACTTGTTGAACCAACAGTGTAATTTGTTGAGGCATGAGCTCCTGGACCGTATTCATTTCCCTTGTATCTATAAATACGATCAGTAGTTTTATTTTCAAACCATGTCATTATCATGCCATATCTTGCAAAAGCTGAACCTGTCGCGCACAAAAGCGCTAACATCGCAATCTTCTTCATGCATCTCCCTTTAGAAAAGCACTATAAATAAGTTAGAAAAATAATAGTCATCGCAATAAGCAAAAATCAAGATTTCTTCATAAACTGATTGCGATACAATGTCTTAAGCTCATCTACCGAAGTTGCATCAATAGCACGTTTATCATCACGATAGCCCATGAAGCGTGGGAACCGCAATGCAAATCCAAGGTCACTTCCTGCAGCCCCTGCAGTATGTATGGGAGATTTAGTAATCTCATCAGCTCGCACCAAGCACACTAGCTCTGGTGATACCCAAACATCCGGAGTTAACGTGACGGGAAAAATAACCGACACCGGAGCCTTAGAAACTTTAAGAGCATCGCATTTTTTCTTTAAAAGTTTCCAGCCATCATCTTTCAGACCTGTACCTATCTTAGCAACCGTTTCAAACTGATCCTTTTTTTGATTATAGACACCTACAAGGAATGCCCCTATTCCAAATGATGCACGTTTACCATGCCCAGCATAATATCCCAAGATCACGCAATCGATCGTGTCATCAAGATGTCCCTCTTCTTGCCTCTTCAATTTAATCCAATTGAAATTCCGCTTTCCGGGTTGATAGGTAGAATCTTCACGCTTAACCACTAAACCTTCCAAGCCAGCTGTTATGGTTTCTGTAAAATATTTTTCTAATTCATCAGATGTCTGTATATGCCGCTCATCAATAACATGTACTACTAAATCTCCTGCCGGAATTAATGACAAAAGTTTTTTACGACGTTGTTTATGCGTTTTATCCAAAAAGCTTTCGCCATCAACGTAGAGGACGTCGAATAGAAATACCTGGAGTGGATACTCAGACATGGCTTCTGCAATCCCATGCTTACGTTTGCGTTTGACCGTTTCTTGAAAGGGCAAGAAGCTTCCGGTTTCACGGTCATATACAATTGCTTCGCCCTCACCAATAAACTCTTTAGCCTTAATCTTCTTACAAGCTGCCATTAAATCAGGAAACATCTCCGACATATCCTGCAGGTTCCTCGAAAAGAATTTTACCTTGCCATTTTTGACGTGAATCTGGATTCTGAATCCATCAAGTTTTGGCTGCGCTATACATGGCCCTATTTTTTCTATGATTGCTTTTGCGGTCGGTAACCGTTCCGCTGATGCCGGACGAATTGGAATCCCCACCTCAATGGTGGTCTTTCTAACGCCCTTGATCCCATCATTTTTGAGGCGATATGCAATCAAACCAATATCGGCAGATATGTTATATGCGTGTTCTAGATCTGCACGAAGTGATTTGTCTCCTTCTTCCATCCATGAAAGAGCATCAATCAGCGTCATATCAGAAAATCCAAGTCGTAGAGTTCCCAGAATGATACGTACGATATAGTTAGCAGATTGTGGTTCCATTGCTCGCAGCAATGTTTCGACAGCCTTGATCTTTTTTTCTTGAGAACCCGTTCCTGAAATCTTTTCAATCTCAACCAAGTCATCATAGACTGCTTCAAGAGATCTATGCCTTGTTATCGTCCAACTCCATTGCTCAAGTACGGAACCTAAATCACCCAGTCGTTTGCGCTCGGTGGTAACGTCCTTGATTGGGCAACCCAAAACGCGGGCAACCGCTTGAGCAAGCTGTTTTTCGGCAAGACCAAAATTATTTCCTTTATACGGCGGACGCAACATGCCAAGCGTCATATTACAGAGAATCTCCGCCTCTCTAGGAGTTGCTTCATGCAATAAATTCGCCAATTGTTTGGTCATTTCCAGACGACTGCTAACCTGTTCTATGCGAGAAAATATATGAGCAACTTCTTTAAATTTCACCGCAACTCCGATCTCATTTTCATGCCATCTGTATAGCAACACTCAACTCTTGCCATTTATGTACCATACTCCTCATCATAAAGAAAAAGGAATACGTCATGAATAAAAAACATCTCATTATTGGAAGCTTTATCACATTCGTCCTAATGGTCCTCACTAGGCTAACAATTTCATACACACAAAACACGGCATCCCCCTTTACTGCCGATACGCCAACTTGGAACGAACATATAATCACAGGAGTCAAAGGGGCCCAAATATTTGCCAATTCATCATCAAATGAAGTACTCAAGCTTCTGCCATGGATCTCTTTTATCATGTCCCAAAGCGGCATCACTGAAATTGACAATCAGACCACTCATCAATTCATTGCATATAAAGGGGAACAATTTGAAGCGATCCCTTTAGAAAAACTGACACTCAAGAAGAAAAAAATAAAATATGAAATAGAACCCTTTAAGAAAGAAACAGCAAGCGTCCGCGCCATCGTTCTCTCGCACCCTATCAAGTACAGTACCGAATCACCATCATCTATAATTATACCAGCACAAACAAAATCAACATTCAAGCAAGCGCTGTGGCCGTTACAATATACGAATGATATCCCGCGTATCGTATCAGATGATGATAACCATGAATTCAAGATTATTATCATACAATACGAAAATCCTGAAAGTACGTGTAAATGGTACGAAGATAGCAGATGTATAGAAGCGACAATATACAAAAACAATGAACGGTTAGACCATATGGTGGTATGTCTATGCGAGAAGATATTTGCAAACGCTCTGTGCGGGCTTCGTATCAATAAGAATTACACACTGGAGTTATACAACACTAATGAAAAACGTAGTTATAACTGGACCACTGATGGTTTGCCAAAACGATATGTTGGTAATCAGACGCACATTGATTTCTCGAAAGAGGAAAATTTACGCAGTGCTGATTTTAGTAATGCCGACTTAAGCTATTCCATATTCGATAATCAAGATCTATCCAATGCAAAATTTGATCATGCCTGCATCAAAGGAACAAGCTTTGCAGGCGCCAATCTTGTCGGTGCAAGTTTTATTGGAGTCACATCAAAATAACAAACTACGCTGTTGGCTCTTGCCATTCATCGTGTAGAAATGCTTCATCCTTCGGAGGCTTAATACCAAGATCACGAATGAAATGTCTGTAGTACCTAGATGCTGACCATAACGATAGCGTCAATGCACATATAAGCGCCAACAACTCTAGCTGGTTCCAGCCAGAGATATACCACAGCATGTGCTTGTTCGGGTTGAGAATTACAATCGTTACGTAAATCATTTGGAAAAACGTTTTGAGCTTACCAATAAAAGATACAGGAATCGCAATCCCCTGCTCGCTTGCTACTTGGCGAATACCAGTCACAAATAATTCACGAATTACCATAATCAAGACCCACACAAAGTAGATCTTATTGGCAGCAAGCAGCGCAATTAATGCAGAATATAACAATACCTTATCGGCAATCGGATCAAGAATTTTACCAATATCACTTTCTGCACCAAGTCGACGAGCAACATATCCATCCAGCAGATCAGTCACACTCAGGAGAACAAAAATCAACGCTAAAAGAATATTAATCCAGAAGACATTTAACGGCGCAAGATACACAAACAAAAAGGGGAGAAGAAAGGGAGAGACCAACATTCTAATGAGGGTAAGGACAGTTGGGATCAGGTCACGCATACAACGATTCCTAACAATTTGGTGGCGACGCTGGGATTCGAACCTAGGACCTCCGGATTATGATTCCGTTGCTCTAACCAGCTGAGCTACGTCGCCACTGAGTAAAAAGTATACTAAAATTTCAACGTTTGAACACCAATACGCTTGACCACAAAGGAAAAGATCGACCTCAAGAAGAACAGCCCAGTAACCAAAGTTGTCAAGATACCAATCATCAATGTGATGGCAAATCCTTGGACCGGACCCGTTCCAAATTTGAAGAGAACAACTCCCATGATAAACGTCGTAATATTTGCATCCAAAATAACCGCTAATGCCCCAGAGAAACCATGGTCAACTGCGCGTCCCAATGGAGCACCTACTGCCAACTCTTCCCTAATTCGCTCATAAATCAGAATTGAAGAATCGATCGCCATACCCAACGTTAGTACCAAGCCAGCAATACCAGGAAGGGTCAACGTGCCTCCAAACCAGGATAGAATCAAGAGAATCAAGAGCAAGTTATAGAGCAAAGTTCCAAAAGCAAATATGCCTGGCAAGCGATAATAAAACACACTAAAGAGAAATAAAAGCAGTAGCCCAAGCAAGCATGCTAGCGTACCCATTCTGATCGCTTCTGCGCCTAGCGATGGTCCAACCTGACGCTCTTCACCAAAGCTTACAGGGGCTACATAAGCACCTGATTTGAGTAAATCAGCCAATTCTTTAGCCTGCTCTTGGGTAAAGTTACCAGAAATAGAACCGCTGCTTCTGATTGCATCTTGAATCTGTGGCGCCGAGATCATTTCGTTATCAATGATGATCCCTAACCGACGTCCTATATTTTTGCTGGTAAGATCATGAAAGCGCCGACCGCCTTCAGTTGAAAATTCAAATGCAATTCCCCATCCTTTTACATCAACCACTTTTGGATAGGCATCCCTAAGCAACCGGCCCGTTACATCAGTGTGCCGCTGGACTAAATAGAATGCTCGTTCGGATTCATAGCCACGCTTTACCTTGCCCGGAACAACCATCATACCATCAGGAATTTCACCGTCATATTTATCAAGAAGCGCATCCATGTCATACGCTTCCTCTTCAACTAACTTGAACTCAAGCAACGCTGCCTTCCCAATCATCGCCTTAGCCCGCTCAGGATCATCTACATTGGGAAGCTCCACAATAATATTCCGATCTCCTTGTGCAGCAACGGTCACTTCACTAACGGCAAACTTATTCATACGGTTTTGTAGTACCGTAATATTGCTATCGATTGCTGACTTGCGAATACGCGCTTCTTGTCCTTTGCTCAACGTAAATACAATAGAAGCACCATCTTGCTTACCACGAATATCAGTTAGTTCATCACGTAAGAATCCGGAAACATCCCGTGCATCAGCATCAGAATCAAATGTCATAATAATTTGTTTATTAGTTACTTTGGATGAGTCTGGAAGTGGAAGTCGCGCATGTTTTAATTCATTACGAATAGTAGTGATATGTTCATAAAGCATATCCTCAACCGCCTTGTCAGTATCTACTTCGAGGGAAATATAGGTGCCTCCAACAAGATCTATTCCAAATTTAAGAGGTTTTGATTGAGCCCCAGGAATGAAAACAGGGGCAAGATAATACCCCCCGAGTAACGCTGCAAGAATCCATGCCGAAAATCCCGAAAAAAACAATCGTTTTTGATGTGCATATGCCATGCAAATCTCCCTTTTATCATTATGACGTTTTTGGTACCGAGGAGGGGACTCGAACCCCTACAGGATTTCTCCCACAGCCCCCTCAAAGCTGCGTGTCTACCAATTCCACCACCTCGGTGTTGACGAACATACCTATTCGAGCACTATAACAGATTTATAATGCCGTTTCAACGTGAAGTTTCGGCCTTTGGAGCAGCAGATCGGAACCATGAGATCACCCATGTCCAGGAGCGCGATGCGGTATCGCTGATCCACGATCCAGTAGAGCTAAATACTCCCTTGATTGAAGCAAACCAGCCCTTCTTTAATTCTTCAGGCTTAGTCTCTTTCTGGACAGAGCCAGCCTGCACTTGTTCAACCGAGTTTGGATCAATTTTCTTTTGAATCGCTACGCCACTTTCTTTGAGTGAATTAATACTGGACCGGATTGTATCCATATGACTATTAATCTTACTAATCGATGATGAAAAATATTGATTATATGGACCAGTAATATACTGATAAATCGCTTGTATATTCTTCAATAATGCATCCATGTAAAGATAGTGCTCTTTTGCCTTTTGGTCATCAAGCTCCTGACCAATTGCCTTGAATTTATCCCATGCCTGCCCTTCATAATCATGACACAGATTTATCTGCTTCATGAGTTCCAGCAGTGCAGCATCAAGAGCTTCATCTAATTCACTAATCGATTTAAGGTCTAAGCGTAATTGTTGAATTTCTTGTTTTTTTTCTGCAAGCGTTGCTTTGATTTCACGTTCCGCCTGATCAAGATCCCCTTGCACAAGACGATCCATTTCAATCTGTTTGATAAGTTCATCAATAATCTCTTCAAGCTCACCTTGAGCAAATCCTATATCAATGAAAAAAAGATTCGATGTCTTATCGATTGCATTACGCTGCGTAAAGAAACTCATACGTGCATCAATGACACGATCCATCAAATCCTTAATCTCTTCATACTTATCTTGGGCATCTTCCCAGATCACACGTTTTTGTAACCAGTTCCCACTTGAATCAATATCAAGAGTATCAATTCCCTCTCCATAATCGACTGGTTCTGGTGGCGTTACAGGAAGCTCTTCAGCTTCTTTATCTTCTACAACTGGTTGCGCAGACGGCATAGTCGATTCCTTAGGTTGAGGGAGCTCCACCGGCCCTAGATCTTCAAATTCAACCGGCTTTGCAAGATCCACTTCAGGGCTCGCGATAGGCTGTTCCGGTTGTGATGAAGAAAGCGGCTCTTCTTGCTCAGATGATGGCTCCTCTTCCGATGCAGACTGGTTCAAGGGTATAATATCTTCGGGCTCTTCTTGCGTCGACATATCCTCCGCGGTATCTTCATCTTGCGTCATATCCGCTGCGTCTGCACTCTCTGTATCGGTAGCATTGGCCGTTGGCGGAGCCGTTTCTTCGTCCTCTTCTTCGTAGTCCATCTCAGACTCTGAAAAAGCCGATTCATCAGTATCATTTTCTTCGATAGCATCTGCTGCTAAATCCGTTGCCCCCGTATCGGTTGCATCTTCCTGGGCACATATACATATCGTACACCCCATACCAATCATGAGAAACAACTGCCATAACTTCATAACATCAACCTTTTTTATGAAAAGAAAGATAATTCAGGCTGGAGTATAACGTAACTTTATAACGTTTTGGAGAGTTCTCGTAATTCGTCTAAAAGTGCAACCGAAAGCTCTTCAGCTTCTGGCGATGTATAATTCCAACGAACCCCGCTATCGACACGGCTCAATACCGAACGGTCACTCTTGATATCGATAATATCGACACGAACCACATTCATGAGTGGGTGCACAGACGATGGTGCACGCACGACACCTGCACGACCCAAGACACTGTAGGCAACGTTATTTTCATCAAGAAAACACAACATTACCTTTTTCTGCCAAACCATATTACGGTACCCTGTGTGATCCTTATGAATTGACATCAAGATACTTTCAAGCCCCTTGGGATAAAGGCATTGAATCGGCGTTGTATGGGGAAGGCCTTTTTCTGAAAAAGTCGCCAAAACCGCGACTGTCTTACCGGTTTTCAAAATAGCTATGAGATCATCAGGAAGCTTTACACCAACATGTTTCGCCATTATGATCAACCTTTCATTTAAACATGCTCATTAAAAATGCCGCAACTTAAAGGGATAGAGTCTTATTTAGTGTACCAGATGTGTCAAGTATATACTCGCTATATGGTCTCCCCAGAGGCCTTATCTGCAAGAATCCACTGCCGAACCACATTAACGTCTTGCGCATACTGCTCCGCACTACCGCTCTCGCCAGAAAATTTCAACGTACCAACACGCTGCAGCAACTCGCTAAGCTGGGCACTAGAGGTATTTTCTCTACCCAATTCCGCAAGCACCGCCTCCAGCTCTCGATCGCCAACGCTCATAACGTCAAGCTGATGCTGTTTATGAACATACTCACGCAAAACATTCGTAAGCATCACATACAAGTCATTAACCTCACCGTTATTCGTAACGAGAACATGTAACTGAGCAAGCGCCTCGTCACGGGGTACAGCATATGCAACCCGTCGACGAAATCGCAAGAGATACCGCACAACAGGAATAATAAGTAGACATGACACGAAGACAATAATTCCGAAAAACCACCATGTTTTCCAAAATGGAACGAACCAATAACCATAGTTGTCATATAACTCAGTCGAACTCAAACATAGATCTTCAGCCATATATATCCCTAGTACTGTAAGCGTCGTTTAAAAAACGTCACCATATCGCTGATCTTCCATGCCCCTGGTTCTAGATCAAGCACATCAACTCCATTCCTTTTAAAGACCTTGTTCTGCTCAATCATACGCTCCCGCAAAAATTTATTCACATGACGTACATCAACACAACATTCTTCTTGGGTTTCTGGATCAAACATTGTTATGAATCCCATTTCAGGAAGTTTCTTCATGCGGACATCACAACAACGAAGAGCAATAATTTCATGCACATGGCATGCCAATGACAACGATCGCGAAAATTGTTCATCAACAAAATCTGAAAGGGCAATTAAAAGTGCATTTTTTTGTTTGCACTCAAGAATGTAATTGAACGCCAATGAAATGCTTGTGCGAGCATGCGTTGGTTGAATCGTAAAAAGTTCCTTCATAACTCTATGAATATGCGCGCGCCCGCGAGCAGGCGGAATAAATCGATCAACCTCATTAGAAAAAATCAAAAGCCCAACAGAATCTTTACCATAGTCAGCCACTAAAGCCAATATTGCAGCAAGTTCCACCACCGCATCATGAGTTAATTGTTCACGTGAACTGAAAAACATCGACTGCGAACGATCCACCATCAGAATGATTGATCGGTTCCTTTCTTCAATGTACTCCCGTACCTGCAAGCGCTGCATACGTGCGGTGCTTTTCCAATCAATAAAGCGAACATCATCATTGGGGACATAATCTCGAATTTGCTCGAACTCAAAACCGGATCCCTTATGCGCTGTACTTACATCGCCAACATACATCCCACTCAACAACCGCCGCGTAGTAATTTCGATTTGACGAATTTTTTTTAGTACTTCAGGAGCAAGCATCGTCTTTCCTAAAACAAACCTTCCCGTTTAAGAACGTCAGGGATCACAATAGTACCATCTTTTTGCTGATAGGTTTCTATAAGCGCAACCATCAATCGCGACAACGCCAAGGATGATCCATTCAGTGTATGGACAAGCTGCGGCTTAGCGCCCTCTTTTTCACGATATCGAATACTACCTCGCCGCGCCTGGAAATCAGTACAATTACTACAAGAAGATACTTCAAAATACGCATTTTGCCCTGGCATCCATACTTCAATGTCGAATGTTTTTGCCGATGGGAATGAACAATCTTGCGTTGCTAGTAAACTCACACGATAGTGAAGCCCAAGCGCTTGCAAGATTTCTTCTGCGCATGTAAGCATGCGTTCTAGCTCTTGGCTACTATCTTCGGGTTTCGTAAATGCAAAAAGCTCAACTTTCTCAAATTGATGGACTCGAATAAGACCGCGCTCCGTTGCTCCATACCCCCCTGCTTCACGGCGAAAACAGCTCGTCCACGCACACAGTCTTTCTGGAAGTTGTTCAGAATGAAATATGTTTTTTCTGTACATATTAAGAAGACTTACTTCTGCCGTAGGAATCAAGTACAGATCTTCATCTTTTACCGCATAAACTTGATCTTTAAACTTGGGAAAATTACTTGCAACAAACAACGACTCTTCATTTACAAGTGCTGGCGGCAACACGGGACTATACCCATGCCTCATATTATGCTTCAGCATAAACATGGTTAGAGCATATACCAACTTGACAGCATCACCTTTGTAGAGAGGGAACTGACTTCCCGTCGTCACTGCTGCAGTTTCGAAATCAATCCATTGAGCTGCAACTGCAAGATCAAGATGGTGCTTTGGTGTAAATGAAAATGATGGCTGCTTACCCCACTCTCTGACTACCTGATTTTTATCTGGTCCCCCAACTGGTAAAGTTGTCTCTGGAATATTTGGACAGGAAAGATAGAGATCTGAAAACTCCGCACTTACCTGCTGAAATTCTTGTTCGGCCTGCTTTAATTTTTTACCAACCTCCGCAGACTGGTCACGCAACGCCTGTGTGACACCAGACTTCCCCTTATCGGCGAGGTCATTCCGCTGTTTCCGCAACGCCTCGATCCTCTGCTGCAACTCCCGGACAACAACATCAAGCTCAACAAGCCGTTCAGCGTTAAAGGATGGATCCTTTAATTTGAGCTTTTTGATAGTTTCTTCTGGTTGTTCACGTAGCAAATGACGATCGATCATGCTTTATTCCTTTATATGCATTTCCCCTTACACAATTTGGCTTACTATAGCTAAAAACCCAGAACGCTTCAAATAAAGAAAGGCCGTGGAAAACGGCCTTTCTGTGTAGATCAAGTTTTTCAGGTTCGGGTGTATTCCTACCCCTCCCTTTACTTAACCGATGGTACGTACGAGCTCTTTCAAGCCTTTGCCCGGCTTAAATCGAGGAACGTTAATTTCAGGAAGCTCAATACGCTCCTTAGTTGAAGGGTTAATACCCTTACGCGCAGGCCGACGAGATACCCAGAAAGTTCCGAACCCGGTCATAGAAAGTTTTGATCCCTTTTGTAGAGTCCTTTTCACAATACGTTCAAAAGCAGCAAGTACACGAGCAACGTCTTTTTTGCTGAACGTAGTTTCTTCACTAAGAGCGTTGATTAGTTCACTCTTGTTCATATGTGAGCTCCTTGAGAGTATGGTTAAATAAACATAACACTGCCATGCTATGTACACTTCACATTAGCGTAGCTTACTGTAGTTGCATTTCTGCCTTTGTCAAATATATCCTATTCCAAAAGGTTTTATTACCATCGGAGCAAAATGCACAATGCACATGATGCGTTTTTCGATAATGCGCAACACAAAGTGGTCGGCAACAAGAAGAAATGTTTTAAATGCACACTTATAATGAAGGAATATTATGTTTATCGACACGCATTGCCATATTAATATGATGGTAAAAAAAGAATTTGATGCTCCATTAACACAAAAAAATGTTGATCTGGCTTCATCTGTCGTCCAGGATGCTCATCATAAACACGTTATGAAGATCATTAATATTGGCACAAGCGTGCCTGAAAGCAAAAATTGTATTCTTTTGGCGAACACCTTTCCAAGCGTATATGCGACTGTTGCGCTTCATCCCAATGATTGCACAACACGCTGGATGGAGGATTTCAATATTCTTAGAAAGATGGTAGCTCAAAAAGAAAAAAACCAGATCGTCGCTATCGGAGAATGTGGCCTTGATTACCATTATCACGACCATGATAAACAACGACAGCACTATGCCTTTCATGCCCATATTGAATTAGCCCTAGAGCACCAATTACCGGTTGTTATTCATACCCGTGATGCTATAGAAGAAACGCTCAAGATTCTTGAACAATACACTCCTGATATACGAGGTGTCGTTCATTGCTTTTCAGAGGATCTTGCCATTGCACGAGAAATTATTGCATGGGGCCTCTATATCGGCATCGGAGGTGCCGTAACGTATCCTAAAAATGAAATACTGCAAACAGTTGCTCGTGAGATTCCTCTACAAAAGATCCTTCTGGAAACAGATGCGCCATTTCTCCCGCCCCAACAATATCGTGGCAAACAAAATCATCCAAAATATATCCCCCTGATCGGAGACTTCATCGCACAGCTGCGTCGCATTTCTTCTGAAGAAATTGCTCAAGTCACCACCTGCCAAGCAGAACAACTTTTTAAAATATAAGGGCTATAAACGTTTTATAGTACGTGCAACACCAAAATCAAGGAGTAAATGGGATAAAGCACCTATACCAAAAAATAATACCGACCACTGAGCAGGAACAACATATTGCGGAAAGGTTGTTCTGATATACAACCATGGAACAATGCAACAAAGGAGAATAAACCACGCTCTGTGAAAGATCCCTCTATGTCGAACAAAAAACGGAACTACTGACACCATACTCAGGGCTATGAAGAACTGATATTTTCCTGCCAGTAAAAAATAAATCAAGCCTGTGCTTACCGCATAATAAAAGATCTTGCGCCCTTTACTATGTGTATCAATGTCTGGAAAAAGAGATCCGAATAAACACCATCCAAGCCATTCCATACAGGTAATCCCTGTCGGATGAACATCACGGACGCCATACAACAAAAGTCCCCAGGCAACTACACCTCCAAGAAGGTGGCCTTTATAATTAGGCATGAGAAATTTCCGCTGCTCTCAGTTTCATAATGGTTGTCTCTGGATAGTAATAGTTGAGAATACGTTCATACGGCCAACAATCTTTAACCAACTGCCGTGCTCCCCATTGGCATAAGCCCATGTGGTGACCAAATCCCTTACCGTGCATCGTGAT
Source organism: Candidatus Babeliales bacterium (assembly GCA_016929235.1). Taxonomy (NCBI): domain Bacteria; class Candidatus Babeliae; order Candidatus Babeliales; species Candidatus Babeliales bacterium. The sequence goes on from JAFGJD010000007.1 coordinate 14,981, forward strand.
CTTACGCTCGGTTTGCTTCATAGTAAAACAAGCACTTTTCATATTTTCTGACAATGAAAGCAATTTGGATCCAGAAATATAGTGGTATCCACTGTTCGCTTTGATAAGAACACTCTTTACTACACCCGCACTATCTTTTTTATGTATCTGTACCGACTTAATACCACGAAGTCGAGGGATTTCTTTTCTAAGCAGCACCTCAAATTCTTGCAGCGTATATGATGTTGACCATTGATAGGATTTACATGACATGCAATGCGTACATGCATACGATCGTTTAAGATAGGGAGCATGCTGGAAGTTCATGCCCGATTTTTTTGCAGGAATAACTCCCCCGCAACAAATATCAAACATTGCTAATATTGGCTTTTCTTCGTATGCAAGAAATAAACCTTCTGTTTCTTTAACTGCCTTACGTAAAATTTCACGATTATGATAGCCACGGTACGTTTGATGCTTATTCGTACTCTTGATATGGTAAGGTTTCTTTCTTTTTTGCGCAGACATAATTTTTGCAATGGCATAGCTACGACACGTAATCGCAATAATCTTATTCATCTCTAGCGGCCATCCGGGAAAACTTTCAGCACGCAACACTGAATACAGATAATCTTCAAGATCCAATTGATTAATCAAGAGAGCTTGGTTGTCATACCAAATCGTATATAAAGTTCCCTGATAATAACGATCATCATAAAAGCAGTTCCCCTCTACCGGTTCTATTTTCACAATAGATATGCCTCGCACACAACGACCATTTTCGTCGTAAACAATCAATCCATGGATATCGTGTCCAATGGCAACTTGCTGGCACTGAGAACAGCGTGATGGGTCTTGTGGATTCGAGACATATACACCACGATCACCAGATATAATCCAATGTTTACCTGAATCTGATTCTTCATCGAGCAATACTCGTATTGTAAAATCTTGCGCCACGATTTGAAAAATAGCACAACAAACAAACCACTTACCACGCCACATCATAACTTCGCAACATCGCTATAAACGCTTCTGAAACTACAACCTTTTTATCAATTCCCTGATTTGCCAAAGCATCCGCTTGGGTATTTTTGTCGCGCATAATATGTTCTATGCCATAGGAAAATATGCTCAGCAGAGAAAATGCAGCTCGTTGAAGACGATGAAGTTCAGGGTGCTTCACTTTATATGTCCCCTGCATCTGACGGACAAGAAGTTCAGAATCGGATTTAATACAGACTTCATCACCTGGAAGCGCATGTTGTTTGAGATAAAAAATACCAAGTAATAAAGCCAAATATTCTGCTTGATTGTTAGTTCTAATACCGAGAAAATGTCCTTCTTGCACGATAGGTTTTGTTCCTTGACTCAAATATACACCTGCACCCGCTGGGCCCGGATTATTACGAGCCGCTCCATCAATAAACAAGACAAATTTCGGCTGAAGAGAACATGACGTACGGTCTGATTTAAAAAGAGACATCTGCTTCATGAAATCTTACTCTGCACCCACTAACACCGGATCATACAATAATCTGAAACATCCCTTGCACTGCAAGAGTGCACGACGTCTCAAGGCTAACAGATCCTGAGCGGGAAGCATAGTAAAACATGCGCTGCAACTATCATAGCTTACTGGAACAACTGGATCCGATACTGTGGTTTTCATACGAGCGTATTTTTCTAACCATTCTTCGGGAAGATCCTTGAGATATTTCTGCCGATCAACTTCGTGAGCTGCTATCGTTTCTTTCAAGGATGAAATCTCATCGCGGACAGTATGCAATTCTCGTTGTAGGGCCTCAAGGGCCTGTTCGTATGTTTCCTGAGAATCACGATATGTTCTGTCCGCCAGATCAAGTCTCTTCCATGATGAGATCAATATATCTTCGAATGAGTTTTGTTTTTCTTTTAATGTTTGCATTTCTTGTTTCATAGCCCGATACGCACGCTGATCTTGAACGTTGCCCAATTTTTTGCGAACAGCCTGTTCTTCCGTATCGAGAGCACGCATTTCCAATTCTTTTGTGTCAACATCCTGTTTCAGCTGCTTTAATTCTCTAGCTGCCGCGGCCCGAGAAGCGCTATGGTCAGCAATTCGCTGTTCAAGCTTTTTAGCATGTTCTGCCAGTTTTTGACAATTCTGAGAATACTGAAAGGTTTTTTGATCGTAGTTGATTAGGTCGATGAATCGCTTAAAGGGGGAATCTTCCATGAAGAACCTCTCTGGCAGCTTGGTGGGCCCACCAGGATTTGAACCTGGGACCTCTCGGTTATGAGCCGATTGCTCTGACCGCTGAGCTATGGGCCCGTTGTTTAGACGAGAACCAGTTATTCGAAAGAGTAAAGTAAAAAAGGCTCTGCGTAAAGTTAGATTAAGTAGATTCCGTAACGTATGATAGAAAATCGATTAAACGAACGGAATACGCCCACTCATTATCATACCAGCCATAGACCTTGGCCAGAGGACCACATACCTGTGTCATCTGCCCATCAATCACCACTGAATGGCTATTGCAGGAGTAATCACTCGAAACTAGCGGCTCCATCGTAAGGGCAAGAATTCCCCTCATAGACCCTTCGCTGGCATCCTCAAATGCTTCATGAATTGCTTTAATCGAGAGAGGCCTCTCTGCTTCAAAAACAAAATCTGCCAACGATACTTTTGCAACAGGAACACGAAGAGCATGCCCCTGAATCTTACCCTCCAGCTCTGGTATCACTCGTCCCATTAACTTGGTTGCACCCGTTGAAGTTGGCACAATATTTAAAGCTGCCGCACGATTCCTTCTTGGATCGCCGATGTCAACATCTAACAAGGCTTGTGTATTAGTATATGCATGAGTTGTTGCAATAAACCCGTATTTAATACCAAATGCTCTATTAAGTACATCTGACATTGGAACAAATGCATTCGTACTACAACTTCCTAAAGAAACAATGGAATGCTTTGTTGCATCATACTGACTCATGTTCACGCCGGGAATAATGGTGATATCCTCATCTCGAGCAGGAGCAGTAATAAGAACTTTATTCGCACCCGCCTGGATATGGCCCTGTGCTCCTTCACGCTTGGTAAAATGCCCTGTTGCCTCAACAACCCAATCAATATTCATTGCGCGCCAGGGCAACTTTTTCGGGTCACATTCTGCAATAATAGGAATAGCGTAATCATCAACAACAAGAACCCCTTTTTCAATCCGTGCGTCACCGGTGTATCTACCAAGTAATGTGTCATACTTGAATTCATGCGCAACAAATTCAGGATTTCCTGGACCAACATTAATAGCGCTCACTTCTATTTTTTTTCGCGCACGTTCATTTTGTAAAAAAGCACGCAAAAAATTTTTCCCAATTCTTCCAAATCCATTCAATGCTATACGAATCATAGCAACTCCTTCTTAACCTCGTGAGCCATATCAACAGTCGGTAACGACTCATGCCATTGTAGAACTTTTTTATAGGATGCATAGCACGCATCCTGAGATAGGGCTGGTAATTCTAGAATGACAGGAATATGCGCTAGCTTTTCATGTAGTATAAAGCGTTTTAGTGCCTCATCACAAATATTTCCTTGTCCAATGTCAGCATGTTGATCAATCCGCTTTCCTAGCCCCTTCTTGGAATCATTGAGGTGCAGCACAGTGACAGAATCAAGACCAATTGCAGACTCAAGAAGTGTAATAAAATCATCTTGTGCTTGAAAATCTGAAAGATCATATCCGTACGCATATGCATGTGCAGTATCAATACAAAAACAAATCTGATCAGGACGACGAACACGTCGCTTAACGTAAGCAAAATCATCAATCAAGCCACCAATTGAATAGCCGCCGTGTGCAACGTTTTCTAAAGTAATTTTCACTGGAATATCTTTTTGAGTAAGGCTATCAAGAGAAGAAACTAGTTCTTCCAAGCCACGTTGCTTATTGCGGCACCATTTAGCAGATCCTGGGTGAATAATGACAGCATGAAACCCAAGTAATGCTGCAAGTTTAATTTCTTTGCGAAGCGTATGGAAATTACGATGATCAGGCCGACACAGATTGGTTCTGTATGATGCGTGCACACATAGCATACCCATTTGCGAAGAAAGACTCTTCATCAAATCTCTTTCCTCATCGGTAACAGATAGCACCTTGCCTGACGCATGATCAGTTAAAAAACATTGGAGCATGGGCAACGAAAAGCGTAGCGCTTGATCTATAACCTCCTGCAGGGAATGTACCATCCTCAAATGCAGGCCGAGTAAGCGCATCTCTCATTCATCCTCGTAACATATGATCTAATAATGCTTCATCAAAAAATGGTTTAAGTGCCACAGCAAACTCATCTTTTAAGCGCTTGAGATCTTCTTGAGAAGATGCCTCAAATCGCATTGATATCATTGGCTGTGTATTTGAGGCGCGCACTAAGCCCCATCCGTACGGCATTGCAGCACGAATCCCATCAATAGTAATGAGATTAACATCTTCGCGCGCAGTAAAAAATTTCTTAACCGTATCAACGACATTCTGCTTGGCTTGCTCATCACATGAAATTCTGATCTCTGGCGAATGAACAGTTTGTGGAAAGGTAGCCAACATGTCCTTCAAGGATTTATCACTTTCGAGTAAAAGTTCAAACAAGCGAAGCGCTGCGTAAACACCGTCGTCAAATCCAAAATACCTATCCTTAAAGCAGAAATGGCAACTAAGTTCACCACCAACTAATGCCTCCGTTTCTGCCATTGCGCGCTTGATCATTGCGTGACCACATGGCGAGAATCGTGGTTGCCCACCCCATCGTGTAATCAGATCAACTAACGCGGTTGATGCTTTGACATCAAATACAACTGAACGTCCGGGATTGTTTTTTAAAATCGGTTTACTAAAGATCGCCAGAAGTTGATCACCCGGAATAAGCTCTCCGTCATGCGTCATAGCACCCATACGATCACAGTCTCCGTCAAGACCAATGCCAACATCATATGTTCCGCTTTGTAATTTCTTCTTGAGGTCTTCCATGTTTTTTGCAACAGAAGGATCTGCTTCATGATTTGGATATGAACCATCAACCTCTGGATACAATAACTCTACTTGTTTCCAACCAAATGCCTCGATTAAACGCGGGAGCACAATGCCACCAACAGCATTTCCACAATCAACAATTGCACGCAACGGCATGTTATGTAAGTTTTTAAAATTGTCTGCAAGCCATTGTACATAGAGTGACACAACATCACATTCTGTATAGGTGCCCTGACGTGATGCGTTGAGTTGTTTGCCTGCAAAAAACAGGTCGCGTAGTTCTGCAACTTGTTTACCAAATACCGATACTTTCCCGATACACATCTTGATTCCGTTGTACTCTGCAGGATTGTGTGAGGCAGTAATCATAACACCAGCATCAACTGGCAAGGTATGAAGAGAGAAATACATGACCGGGGTTGGACACATACCAATAAAGAGCACATCGATACCACTATCTTGTAAACCACGTACCAATTCATCTTTGATAGCAGGAGAATGGGTCCGACCATCCATACCTACAGCAACAAGTTGTAATTGTGGTTCTTTACGCCTCATATAATAAGCAAGTGATCGTGCAAAGGAATAAACGTTTTCAACGTTCAACTCTGATCCTACAATTCCACGGATATCATATTCTCTAAAAATATGTTTTTGCATGATACTCCTTATTGTGCATTTCCTGGCATAACGGCACCATAGCTTAGCAGATTGAGCATAGTTCGCTATACTTACTGCTCACTTTTTAGCGGACGGAGAATAGATCATGATCCCCCACCAATTACAGGTAAAAAATTTCCTGAGTTATGGTCCTGAATTACAAACTATTGTCTTCGGAGATCATCGTCTTATTTGTCTTTCCGGAAAAAACGGTCATGGTAAATCGGCATTACTGGATGCATTGACTTGGGCTATCTGGGGTCAAGCACGTAAAATTGGCAGTGCATCAAAAGCAGATGAAGGATTACTGCGACTTGGCCATACGCATATGATGGTAATTTTTGATTTTAGTTTTCATACAACGATGTACAGAATCCGACGGGAATTTCGTATAGCGCGAAGCAAGGGATACACCAATCTTGAATTCGGAATCATTGACCAAGAAATGGACCAGGTGATCCCTCTGACAGAGAAAACAACACGTGAAACACAGATAAAAATCGAAAACATAATCGGTCTTAATTTTGAGTCATTTGTAAACTCAGCATTTTTGCGCCAGGGACAAGCAAACGAATTTTCTAAAAAATCTCCAAAGGAAAGAAAAGATATTCTAGCATCCATTTTGGGGCTCGAAAAATTTGACCTGTTAAAAAAGGCAGCGCTTGAAAAAATTAAACATGCATATAATGAGCAAAAATCGCTCACCAAAGTGATTGAACGCATTCAAAATGAACTTAATCAAACGGGAGCGCTTACAGACCAACATACGAGAAACAAAGCAATGCTTGAAACCGTTGAACGCCAAGCAACCACACTAACCAAGGAACATGAGCAACTCTCTGCACAGCTTGAAAAGATCAACAAGCAGCTTCACGAACTATCACTACAGATCTACCGTGACGAACAATTACAAAAAGAAGAGCTTCAGTATTGGGAACAACTTCAAACACTCAAAACAACGTGGCATCAAACACGCGCAACAACACCAGTTACCTCATCTCTTGATCAATTAATGATTGATAAAAAACAGGTTCATGATCTCCTGACACAACAACACTCACGCCAAGAGCATGCCGCTCAACTTCATAAGCAACATGCCACAATCGTGTCACAAGAACATGCTCTGGCAACGCATCTCTACGCCGAACATGCAAATGCTCGCACGCATGCATCGCGTGAAATCGAACGACGTGCCACATTACTCGAAGCATTGAAGCAAAATCTCGCCGAACTACAACAACGTGTCACCAAACTAACCAACGATAAAACCTCACTTCACACACAACGGGAGCAAGTAACCAAAGAACAACAATCACTTCCCTCGTTAGAAACAATGCACACGCAAGAGCGGGAATATCGCAATAGCCAAGAACAATACAATAAACAGAAAATGCAACTCGAAGCGTTAAAACAGGAACATACCATGCTGTTACAAAAAACTGGCATGGCACTTGATAGCAACAACCCAAGCTGTCCTGTCTGTGAGCAAGCGGTATCTGCAGCACGCAAACGGTTCCTGCAAACACGTTATAACAAAGAACAACACGAGCTCGAACACAACATTAACACTGCAATCGCTACAACAAAACACCTAGAAGAGATCGTCTTAAACAACGAAGCCACCCTAAAGGACACTACAACCGTACGTGAACGGCATGCGGCATTCGCATCACGTCAGACAGAATTGATAAAGCAAGTCACTCAGATAGATGAAGAATTGACAGAACTTACACATCGCAAACAAGAACTTACAGATTCGATACGAACACACACATCACACCTTGAAGCCGCTCATAAAAAGCTCACCATGCTCGACCAAGACATGCCACTAGAACGATCAGATGAATATAAGAAACTACTGATACAAAAAAAGGAATTAGAACAAAATATTACTGAGAATGCTATAGACCAAGAACAGCTCAAACGACTTACTCATGAACTTCAGACGATTGAGAAACAAATCAGTGAGCATCTCACACAGGCCCAACGTGTTGCCCAACATGAACAATGCAAAACAAGAATGTCAGAATCGATTGCTTGCTTAAGAAAAATCAAAATTGAAAGAGCAGAGCTTGCACACTACCGTACTATACAACAGGAGCTTACTAAGCAACAGACAGAACTATGTAATCACAGCGAACAACTCCAACAAGAGCTTCGACTATTACAAGGCCGCACTACACAACTACTCCAAGAACGTGCAACGCTTGAACACCAACAACACGCACGAGATTCACTCAAAAAAGATCTTAACACATATACTGCGACTATTAAGCAGCATGACGAAACTATCGATACGTATCAGATTTTAGCTACAGCGTTTGGAAAAGATGGAATACAAGCATTACTCATTGAAGAAGCTCTCCCTGAAATAGAACACGAAGCAAATGCATTATTGGCAAAGCTAACTGAAAATCAATCACAAATCATTATTGAATCGGTACGTGATCTTAAAAAAGGCGGCATGAAAGAAACACTCGATATCATGATCTCGGATCCTGTTGGTATTCGATCATATGAGCTGTTCTCAGGTGGTGAAGCATTTCGCATTGATTTTGCACTCCGTATAGCAATCTCAAAACTACTTGCACGTCGCGCAGGAACGTCACTCCAGACACTAATCATCGATGAAGGATTTGGATCACAGGATGAAGAAGGGCTCTCACATATCATGGATGCACTTTATAAAATTCAGGATGATTTTGAAAAGATCATCATTGTATCGCACTTACCATCTATGAAGAATCAATTCCCGGTCCACTTCACCATCGAAAAGGGAAGTCGTGGAAGCACGGTCAGTGTTTCTTACAATGGCTAGTCACGCATTAATCGACATAACTCCTGAAACACAACACCTGGCTCGTCGTGCAGTAGGCTGCTCATCGTCATCGCTCCATGCCTCGTCATCATCAGGACCGCAGAAGACAAAACAGCACGGACTCATTGTTTGTGCGGCCTCCATGACTCGGTCACGAGCTTCTTTTTTTCGTTGTTGTTGATCTAGCCGATTTTCATAAGCCATTTGAATACGATGAGCTTCGAGATGTGCGTCTGCGGGGAACTGCTCTTTATTCACTATCGCTAATACTTGACCCAGATGGCTCACTACAACAAGCCACTTTTCAGGATCAACTTGTAAAAGCATCGCGCGCTCCCTCTCTGAGAGCCTATCCTCTCGCACTCTATACTGAACCATGGCCCAATTAGTATGAAACATACCCATACATAACAACATGATGCATTCATGGACCATATTCATAACACTCCTTCAGCATGATAGTGGTTGGTAATTTATGTAAGTAGGTAACACGATTTTTTCAGCAGCGAAAAGTGCTTTTTAAAATTGATTCATTTGATTAGAAGGGGTATATGAAAGAGAGTACAAATCTTAAGTAGACATGAGCGTTATGCAACAAAAAGGATGTTTTCTCTTGAGACCAACACAGCAAACAGACTCTTTTTACAAGCGTACGTGTACACAACATGACAGGCGCCACCCGTCCAATATTCTTAAGCATGGAGCCGTTGCCGCGCTCTCGTCGATGGTGTAATACGAGTCCAAATAAGCGCTCTTTATTGATGAGCAGTCGTGATCTGTTATTACTTCATCACAAACGTAGTGGGTTTGTTTTCTGATAATGATGTAAACACAAAAAAGAGGAACACCCATAATGAATGTTCCTCCAATATATTTATGAAAATTAAGCGTGCGATTATTCGGCCGCTTCAAGCTCCCACGGTAGTAACAACGCATCTTCTGCATCGATACCGTATTCTGCAGCTTCTTCTTCGTATTTAGCAGCACGCACTAAAGCATAGTGATTCCACAAACCAATAATTCCTGCAAACATAACAGCCACGCTTGCTCCAGCTATAGTTGCAGACTTTCTTGTCCATGGAGTATATGAAATGTCATCACCAATGATCAAAGTGTACTCTTCAGAAGACGGACCATCCTTTAAGGTATAAACACCCGAACTCTCCTGAACCTCTACATCAGCATTTTGCATTTGCCATGCAAATCCATCGGTTAGTCGATTTTTAAAGTAGATACCTTGTTCTGCATGACCTTCTTCGCTTACTTTTCTGATGGCGCGTTGAGACGCAACAACCATAGCTCCAGGAATTGAGTTCAGAGCTCTTACCCCCAATTCTCTAGCGGTAACCCCTAAAGCTCGCGCATGGTCAGCAAAACCTGCCTGTGCTGAAGCTGCAAACAATAAGCCTGGAATAATGTATTTAATGTTCTTCTTCATACGAGAGATTCCTTCCAAAGGAAAAAATAAAAATATGCCTTACCTTATACTGCTTCTTCGTACTCTAAATATTGCACGTCTTCTTCACATCCTACTTCACCGCAGCCACTGAGACTCTTGAATGGTATCTGGCGATTCATTCCACGATAAATCGCATATCCTCCTACTAAAAGGACAACTACTGTAGCTTTACCTTTATTCATCTCTAATACAGTTTTATCATCTTCAGGATTTAGAGCAGGATAATCACTGCCCCCACTCAAAAAAAATTTTCGCCGTGCACGTGGCGACGCCACAGGCTTCCATGGACTTGTTGCCATAGCCATATATCTGGTGTTTTCTGAAATCCCTTTGGGTTCATCATACTTTTCAACGCTATCGGTAGCTATTGCTGCACCATGCGCTACTGGGGTACCTTGACCTACAAACGACTGAGCTTGAAGATCTCTCTCCATTGCAGCTCTTGCAGCTGCTTGTGCATGAGTCATAGCTACTCTATCCGCAGCCTGCCTCTCTTGAAATTCACGCTCCGTTTTTTTAGCTCGCTCTCGCGAGATAGCAATCCTTTGGGCACGAGTTAGCCTCTGCCTTCCTGCGATAATGTTGCCAGAAAACAAAAACCCGAGCACCAATAATGTAGATAGTATCTTATTCATCTTTTCATAACCCCATTACCTAATAATCAAAATTATACCCTCACAAAGGTACTTTTTTCTCATAATAACGCAAATGCCCGCCTATACCATACCATCATTTTGTAGTTACTCTTCTAGCAAGTGCTCATCCTGTTGATACTGCAAATATGGCCGAATTTTTCTTTTGTATCCTTCGTAGGCAATCCATACAGCAACCCCCGCCACTGCGATAAGTGCTGGCGCCATACGCCGCGGCTTGATTTTACCCGTGCCAGTGCTTCTCTTAGCCTGCCGAGGAAGTGTTCCACGCGCAGCAGCTTCTACGCGAGCTTTTTTCTCTTTTTTTAGAGCCTTCTTTTCGGCGTCAACCCTTGCTAAATTTCGCTGTTGGCGTAGTGATAGCGATTCAGCAGTATCGTCAGCCGTTGAAGTACCCTGATCCATGCTATACAACGGCATAACCGAGCAAAACATTACCAAAGCATACAAATAATAAAAAGTAGATTTAACCATACCCCTAGCCCTCGTTTAAGATTATGATACTCGAGGAGGATTCACACCCGCCCTCAAATGCTTCTGTGCTCGATACCAACGTCGACCGACTTCCTCAAGCACACCACCGACCACAAGTGTCAACGCACCCAATCTCATTGTGCACTTCTTACTGAATCTTAAGCACCCAACACGAGCAATCGCATCTTCATCTCCTCTTCTAGAACCGAGCCGACTGGACGCATCGTGTTCTTGATCCTGTTGCTCGATAACAGCACCTTTTTGCTCTGCATGCTGATCCCTCACCATCGCCACCCACGCAGGTGCAACATATCCACGGTTTACATCGTCGGATTCATATGCTGTCCAATATCGAATATTTACAGGGTATCCGAGCATGTCGTTTCGCGTACCGGCAGAAGCCTCATGGCCTTCACCATCCAAAGACAAACATGAAAAGCGTTCTATTAAATCGCTATCACATTCTTCGTTATGATCCAAAGCGCTAGGACAGTCTCTGTCTTCTTCTGAATCGCTATCTACGCCTAACAACCCCACAGGCCCTTTATACCCTTCATCCTTCCAAGGATGCGCAGTCAACGACGACACACATAAACTTATCAAGATTACTGATAAAAATTTGTTGCAAGATTCCATGATGTATATAAATTCCCGCTCATTCCATTACAAAATATATAGTTATATCTCTCGTGTATCGACATCAAAGACGTCGTCGTCTTCTTCGCTCACTGCACACGACCGAAGCAACGCAGCCTTAACAAACTGACGAACTATAACCAAAATGACAACCGTTCCAACGCCACCAGTTGCGGCGATTTTGAGATTGCGCTTCAGTATTGCGAGCTCATCTTTGGTACTTCCAAGCTCATCAACAACCCTTTGGAGCTGTTCAACAATTGTTCCCCCTTTAGGTTGCGTTACTTTGCCCCTGGTTCCAAAGACAGCCTGACCAAGATCAGCTATCCCCTCATGAGCTTCTTTGGCAACGCGCTCCACCTGTTCAAACCGCGGCACAACACCTTGTAAGTTTTTTCCTAGATCCTTCTCGGCCTCAGCACGAAAATGCTGCAAAGCCATAACTTTCGCGCGTTCGCTGGGCATTATTACTTGAGGAGCATCACCATTATGGACCCCAGCGGCTTGAGGTCGATCTTCTTGGGCACACAAATACACCATGCTCGAAACACCTATGAGCAACATCACCAGCTTGTTCATCCGTAACATGAGTTCCACTTTCTTTACTAAATGGTTAGCAACACGCACACCCAGACTCTTTTTCTTGAGAAAAATCCTCTGCCTGAACTGTCAAACGTTTTCGTTCTCCGAAACTCCCAATCTGATCCCTCAATGACTCTAACTCTGCACCAAAATCACCAAAGTCACGCATCCCCTCCTCTTGATACAGGCTATGGACATCAATCACTAGTTGCTGAAATTGTTGTAATAATCCACTTTCAATTGCAAGATCAAATTCACCCTGACGTAACGCATATCTTGCAAGATGGGGTCTCCGCCTGAACCAGTCAGTCACTTCTCCCTCATTTGCCCAACTCGTATATCTTCCTGTAGGACTCTTGCCCATCATTTGACGAGCACGTGGGGAAACAGACAAAGTCAATGCCGCCGCTGTAACCGCTGCGCGGCTCTTGGACTGAGGAGTTCTTGGAGCTTCGTCCATAGCAAGGACAGTCATGTTTAGCACAACCATCATACTACCTATAAACACCCACATTCGAACCATAATTCCCCCTTATAACGTGGCTTTCACGCCACAGAGTACCACCCCAGGTTACTGGTCTAGCTCAACAGCCCTATACCCATTCAAGACGGGCAATAGGTGCCGTATCACTCACGCGACGCCCCATCGGAATCAAACGAGTGTAACCACCTGGACGTTCTGTGTATTTTGGCGCAATTTCAATGAACAATTTCTTAAGGGCTTCTTCCTTGTATGGTAACAACGCTTTTGCACGACGACGCGCATTAAAGTCATTACCGACACGGGCAATCGTCACCAGCTTTTCAGCAAACTTTTGTGTTTCTTTTGCGCGAGTCTTGGTTGTTACCAAATGGCCATAGGTAATAAGATGGATTACCTGATTACGCAACAAAGCCTTGCGATGTGACGAACTTACGTTCAAGCGCTTTTTACCATTTTGATGCATCATGGCTTATACCTTCTTCTCTTCATCTTTTTCTACAAGCGCCTTCTGAAGATCCCCATCTTGAATGTTCATGTTAAATGATAACCCAAGATTGGTCAGAGCATCAGCAACTTCTTTTGCTGATTTGCGCCCAAAGTTTTTTATCTTCATCACGTCATCATCGCTAAGATTGACCAAATCAACCACACGCTTGATGCCCGCATTCACAAGACAATTATGTGCACGAACAGATAGTTCAAGTTCATCAATTGGCTTCAATAAAAGATCAATTGGCAATCCCCTCAATGGTGATTCCTGTATCTCTTGAGTTGATGCTGCTTCTTCGACAACTTCTGGCTGTGAAAGTTCATTGAACGGAATTTCAGCGCTTGCCAAGAAATGCTCTAACTGCGTGCGCAATACCGAAACGGCATAGTGCAAGACATCAAGTGGATTTTCAGCCCCATCGGTATGAATATAGAGACTCAATTTATCATAGTCGATGGTTCCACCCACACGTGTCTTTTCAACTTCAAATGCTACTTTTTTGATCGGTGAAAACATTGCATCTAAATAAATACGACCATCTGGCTGCAATGCTGTATCGGCTGGCCATTGCGCTGGCTGGTATCCACGACCTGATTCCACAAAGAAATCAACATCTAATTCTCCACCCGCTGCAACATGTGCAATCACATGATCAGTATTGATTAATTCTAAATGTTCATCAGCTTTAATATCCCCGACACGAACGGTTGATTCCCCAGAAATTTGAAGACGCATACGACCTGTCTTACCAGTACGATTCCGAATCACAATCTCTTTGAGATTGAGGATCAACTGCATCGTATCCTCTACTACACCCGGGATACTCGAAAATTCATTATTGACGCCTTTAATCACCACTGAGGTTACAGCCGAACCTTCAACAGCACCCAACAAGACACGACGAAGCGCGCTTCCAAGGGTCATACCAAACCCTGGTTCAAGCGGCTGCGCAACCAATTCACCATAGGTGTCACTGATCGTTTTTTTCGTCCATTGTAATTTGGGAAGTGTCAGCGGCTTATATTCCAGTTTATTCATTGAGTCTCCTGAGCTAAACAAATGGTGCAGCTATTACTTCGAATACAACTCTACAATGAGATGTTCTTCGATTGGAACCTGAATATCAGAACGAACAGGTAAACGAAGGACTTGTCCCTTACGAACATCCTTGGTTAATTCGAGCCATTCAGGAACCTTGATACCTATATTGAGACGCTTATCAATTACCTGTTCTACAAACTTAGCCTTATCTACGACATTGTCTGCCAAGTTGATAACGTCATTAACTTTGACCAGGTAAGATGGCGAATAGACCTTTCTGCCATTCACCTTCACATGACCATGAACAATAATTTGACGGGCCTGACGACGCGTTGTCGACAATTTCAAACGATATAACACATTATCCAAACGACGCTCAAGCATACTCAGGAGGTTTTCACCAGGACCACCCTCATGCTTGGTAGCAATCTGGAACCAGCGGCTGAATTGCTTTTCACGCATACCATACATATGCTTTACGCGCTGCTTTTCTTGGAGCTGTTTACCGTATTCAGAAAGCTTCTTCATGCGGCCGCCGGATGATCGTTCACCCTGCTTTTTGTCCGCATCGCCTTGCTTGTTTGATTTATTTACTTTTGTCTTATTCACGATCAGTAACCTATCTATCTCGTAATCAACTTACCTACTTTACACCCTACGCTTTTTAGCGGGGCGGCATCCATTGTGTGGCAATGGCGTAACATCACGCAATACCGAAATCAACATACCACCTGACTGCAAAGCGCGAACCACAGAATCACGACCAGATCCAGGTCCCTGTAAGTTCACCTCAACATACTTGATTCCCATTCCAGCCATATCCTTGGCCAAATTTGCACCAATCTGAGACGCTGCAAACGGCGTTCCCTTACGAGAACCCTTATAGCCAAGAGCCCCTGCACTGCCACGAAACAATACATCGCCATCTGTGGTCGTAATCGTTACCAACGTATTATTGAAAGATGATGATACATGAGCGATTGCAGAATCAATGTTCCGCTTTGTTTTTTTTGTCTTCTTTTTATATGCCATAATTCCGTTCCATCTCAATCATTATTTCTTGGTAACCGCACGCTTCAAGGCAATCTGACTACCAGCTTTGCGTGGACCTTTACGGGTACGAGCATTAGTCTTCGTACGCTGCCCTCGACATGGCAAGCCCCTTTTATGACGCAAACCACGATACGAGCCAATTTCTTGAAGACGCTTGATGTTGAGCATAATCTCCTTGCGAAGATCTCCCTCAACCGCATATTTAGACGTTAATGTTTTTTGAATCGCAGCAACTTCCGCATCCGTCAGATCTCGTACTCGCTTATCTAAACTAATGTTTAATTCGTTAAGAACCTCACGAGAACGAGCAACCCCTACCCCAAATACATAGGTAAGTCCGTACTCGATACGCTTATTGACTGGGAGATTAACACCTTCTATTCGTGCCATACCGTTCCTTATATTACCAGTTACCCCTGGCGTTGCTTGTGCCGAGGATTTTTCTTACAAATTATTCGAACAATTCCTGCTCGACGTATTATGCAGCAATCTTTACATATAGGCTTAACTGACGTTTTTACCTTCACCGTTGTATCCTTACTCGTTAATTTTTGTATCGTAACGTGATTCTACCGCGTTTGAGATCGTATGGAGAAAGTTCCACCGCTACTCTGTCCCCTGGTAAAATCCGGATGTAGTTCATTCGCATTTTACCAGAAACATGCGCTAAAACCAAATGTCCCCCCTCAATTTCCACCCAGAACATGGCGTTGGGAAGCGTCTCTTTTACGATACCATCAACTTTAATAACATTATCTTTCTGCTTCATCGCACTTTCGCACCTCTGCTGTGAGGTCTTGTTAATATCTGAGGCCCTCGATCTGTCACGAGTACCGTATCCTCTACATGGGCAGCCAAACCACCATCCGCTGTCCGGGCTGTCCACCCATCAGAATCAACCCTAACATCATAACTCTTTTGAGCAATCATTGGTTCTAAAGCAAGAGTCATACCATGCCGCAAAACTGCTCCCTCACCAGGTCTGCCGTAATTCAGAATCTCTGGATCCTCATGCATACGCTTACCAATGCCATGCCCCGCAAAGACACGTATGACCCCATAGTCATGACGTTCAACTGTCTTCTGGATCGCTGCCGAGATATCTGATACACGATTTCCCACACAAGCTTGCTCTATCCCAGCATCCAATGCCTCTTGCGCTACTGCAATCAAATCAAGCGCATCCCTGCTAATGGAACCGACAGGGAAACAGCGAGCCATGTCCGCACCATATCCCTTCCAGGATACGCATACATCCACCTTCACTACATCGCCATTTGCAATAAGACGTGAACGTTTTGGCACACCGTGGACTATCTCGTCATTCAGAGAGATGCAACTGACGTGCCGATAGCCATTGTACCCCTTCATCATTGAGATCATACCCAACTCTGAGATCCTTTGTTCTATCCATGCGTCAATCGTAGCGGTACTGATACCGGGAACAATAATGTCAATGAGCTCTTCAAAAATCTGTGATAATAGCCTACCAGCTGTCTCCATTTTGGCTATGGCTAACTTATTTTTTATGGTAATCATGATGCATCAAGGTAAAAATGATTCTTGAGTTCAACAAAAATTTCTTGAAGCGGCCGATCAACCCGAAGCTCCAAGATCGGTATTTCTACATGATTATAAAAATCGAGCAGGTCTCGCTCATGACGATAATATGTCTTAAGACGCTCAGCAATCGCAACCCGATCATCGTCGCTTCGCTTTGCCAATGGACTGCCACATTTATCACAAATCATGTCGTGTTTTGGCAATAAGCCGGAGCCCTTACGCACCGAGTACGCGGCCTGACACTCTTTATTGGTACAGGTAGCGCGACTCAACAATCGCACCATCACCTCTTCGTCATCAACTGACAAGCGAACGACTGCTATAGAGCATGCCGGCAGTTTACGATCAATAAAATCTTTTAACGATTGAGCCTGAACCAATGTCCTTGGATAGCCATCCAAAATCAACGTAGAGGTATGCGCAATGTTTTCTAGAATCCAAGGCTCAACTACATTAATAATCATACGATCTGGGACTAATTTGCCCTCTTTAAGCGCAGCATCAATCTGCTTTCCTATCTCTGTTTTCTCAGCAATGTGTTTACGGCATAGATTCCCTGTAGACAACTGAACCCAGCCAAATTGGTCAACACACATCTGAGACAATGAACCCTTTCCTGAACCAGGAGGCCCAACAAAGATAAGAATCTGCCTTTTCATCGACGGCCTCGCATCTTACCAGAGGTTAAGAACCCCTCATACCGCCGCTCTACTAAATACGACTCAATCTGCGTTGCTAAATCAAGAGCAACACCAACACAAATCAGCAATGACGTTCCACCAAGGTAGAACGGCAACCTAACTAACATATTCAAAATATTTGGAAATAGATCTAAGACTGCAAGGTAGATCGCTCCAACCAAACCAATACGATTTAGCAAGTAGAAGAAATATTCAACAGTCTTGCGTCCTGGACGAATACCAGGAATGAATCCACCACTCTTTTTCATATTAGCCGCAAGTTCATCTGGATTAATCACAATTGCAGCAAAGAAAAATGAGAAAAACATAATGAGCAAGAACTCAACCACCATATGGATAGGATTACGCGGATCAATAATCGCTGAGAGAAATTCAAAACGATCTGAGAATAATTGAGCAATCTGCATAGGAACAGTCAGCACCGTTCCTGCAAAAATTACCGGCATCACACCCGCAGAGTTAATCTTCAATGGAATATAAGTACTTTGTCCACCGTACACACGATGACCAACAACACGGCGAGCATACTGTACGGGAATCTTGCGCTCACCTCGCTCCAAAAATACAATACATGCGCAGATTGCAATGAATACAAGTAAAATGATAATAGCTACTATCGTGTCAAGGTTACCCAATTGAACAAATTCAATCGTTTGACGAACATAACTAGGAAAACGCGCAACAATCCCTGAAAAAATAATAACCGAACTTCCGTTGCCAATACCATGCAATGAGATCTGCTCACCAAGCCACATGACAAACAATGCACCAACAGTCAACGAAACAATGAATAAAATCCTAAAACTCCAACCGGGTGCCAGGACAAAATTATTGCGCTCCAAAACCGTGGCATACCCTGTACTCCATAAGACGGACAAACCTACCGTCAAATACCGCGTATACTGATTAATCATACGACGACCATAGTCGCCTTCTTTGTTGAGTTGCTCGAGCGAAGGGACAGCCATACCAAGCATTTGCATCATAATAGATGCGGAAATATAGGGACCAATACCTAGAGCAAATAAAGTACTCTTGGTCAAACCACCACCAGAAATAACATCGAAATAACGCAGTAAGCCACCAAGCGCACTTGCCTGTTTCATCATATTTGCCAGCGCTGCCACATCAACACCAACAACCGGAATAAATAGACCAACCCGACAAATAATTAAGACGCCCAGAGTAAACAACATACGCTTGCGCAACTCTGGGACTAAAAAGATATTTTTGAAGCTCTGTAATAAAACCACGGTCTTACCCCTCCGTTATGACCTTCGCCTCACCACCTGCTTGCTCGATTGCTCGTTTTGCACCTTCACTAAAACGATCAACTTCAACTATTAATTTCTTGGTAAGCTTTCCGGCACCTAATACTTTGACAACACAGCCCGTTTCACTCTTTTTGCGCTTGAGCAATCCTTGCTCCATCAAAGCTGCCTTGTTAATGAGTGCCCCCTCTTCAAAAGCCTTTTCTAAATCTTGTATAGAAACGATATAACACACTGTTTTAAAGCGAGCATTGGTAAATCCACGCTTTGGCAAACGACGCGCCAATGGCATCTGCCCGCCCTCGAAGGTCAAGCCTAGGCATGGTCCTGAACGCGCCTTTTGGCCCTTGTGTCCTTTTCCTGACGTACCGCCCCGGCTTCCGCCACGACCAATACGCTTACGTTTCTTACAAAGAGGTTGAAGATTATTAAGCTGCGACATGGTCACCCTTTACAAGTTCTTGAACTGTTTTGCCACGTAGCTTTGCAAGATGATCTACTGAACGGAGCTTAGCTAGAGCGTTAAACGTAGCCTTCACAACATTCAAAGAATTTGCGGAACCCAATGACTTTGCAAGAACATCTTTCACACCGATTGCTTCAAATACCGAACGCATCGCACCACCAGCAATCACACCCGTTCCCTTATACGCAGAGCGAATCATAACCTTACTTGCACCATGACGACCCTCAACTTTGTACGGAATGGTAGTACCGCGAAGTGGGAATGTAATAAGATTCTTACGAGCACGGTTAGTTGCCTTAGCAATTGCAGCAGACACCTCTTTACCCTTGCCCAAGGCCATACCAACGCGTCCTTGTTGATCGCCTGATACAACAAATGCAGCAAAAGAAAAACGCTTGCCGCCCTTGGTAACTTTTGTAACCCGCCGTACATCAACAACGGTATCGACAAACGTTGAGTCTTGTTTATTTTCAGCCATTAGCCAATTCCTGTCTCTCTTTAAACTGATAATCCACCTTCACGCAAACCTTCGGCAAGCGCTTTTACACGGCCGTGGTAGCGATAAGCACCACGCTCAAAACAAATCTTTTCTATCTTTTGAGCCTTAGCACCCTCTGCCAGAGCTAATCCAACTGCTTTTGCTTGAGCAGTTTTATCACCTGCTGACGCTTTATCCAACTTCAACGACGACGCACTCGCTAACGTTTTACCCTGTGCATCATCAATCAACTGTGCATAAATCTCTTGTCTGCTGCGAAACACAGATACTCGTGGCAATGATGAATGCTTACGTATTTTATGACGTACCCGCTGTGCACGGCGCTGTGATCGCTTTTGATTAATCTTTTTAAGTGACATTTTCTATCCTACGTTAGCCTTATGCAGATTTTGCCTTACCGGTTTTACGAATAATCGTTTCATCTGCGAGTTTAATCCCAGTTCCTTTATATGGCTCAGGTGGTCGACAGTCTCTGATGGTATCACACATTGCACCAACAGCTTCTTTATCCAACGCACGAACAACAATATTTTGTCCTGTTTTATCAATATCACACGAAATTCCATTCGGAACATCTAATTCTATTTTATGGCTAAAGCCCAACGTTAAAATAAGCTTGTTGCCGGACAATGCTGCCTTGTATCCAAGACCATTAATTTGAATCTTTTTTTCAAACGGAATCGAAACACCATGAATTTTATTTGCCAACAACGCCCTATGAAGACCCCACGCAGCATTCAGCTTATGCGAGATTTTCTTTGCACGAGGCTTGACGACGAGCGCCTTGCTAACAAGGGCAACTTCAAATTCTTCAGGCACTACGTAAGAACCTGTCCCATGCTTACCTTTATACGCTACGCCCTGACCCTTGACTTCGACCGCCGTATCACCAATGTTGATAGGTTTTCTTCCAATCTTTGACATAGCAGCCCCTTACCACACCGTGCACAACACTTCGCCGCCGACATTCAATGTCTTGGCTTGATGCTGCGTCATAATTCCGCGATTTGTTGATAAAATTGTTATACCCAAACCACCAATAACTGGCTCAATAGTACGAGCACATGAATACCTGCGAAGACCAGGAGTACTCTTGCGAGTGATGCTATGAATTGCTGACTCACCATCAACGTATTTGAGGGTAAGCTTAAGAGACTTCTTGTTGGCGTCTTCTTCAATCACATACACGTCGCTAAGAAAGCCTTCATCCTTGAGCAGATTGGCAATTCCTTCACGCATACGCGAATGGCCCATCTTAACCCACGGCTTTCCGACCATGACACCATTTCTTATGATGGTTAAAAAATCTCCGATAGCATCAATTGACATTGATATCCTTCCTCACAATTACCAACTTGTTTTTTTCACACCAGGCAACTTGCCATCGAGCGCCAATTTTCTAAAGCAGAGGCGGCACATTTTAAAAATTCTCATATATGCACGAGGCCTGCCACAGAGTTCACAGCGATTTCTTGTTCGTACCGAGAACTTCGGAACCCTCTTTGCCTTTTCTATTAATGCCTTTCTGGCCATCGTTCTACCTCTTAAGCTTTACGTTTACGAAACGGCACATTAAACATACGTAACAGTTCACGCGCATGATCGTCATTCTTTGCAGAGGTACAAATTGTGATATTCATACCAAATGACTTCTCATCAAACTCTTGATCAAGCTCAGGGAAAATAACCCAATCTTTGATCCCCAAATTATAATTTCCGCGGCGATCTAATTTATCACTTACCCCTTGAAAATCACGAACCTTTGGCAACGCCAGGTTGATCAATTTATCGAGGAATTCATACATACGCTTGCGTCGAAGAGTTACCTTCGCCCCGAGCAACATGCCTTCACGAATCTTGAAGCCTGCAATAGACTTGCGCGCCTTGGTTCGAATTGGCGCCTGACCCGTAATACGAGCCAATCCCTTTTCGATTACCGGAAGAAGCTTACTGTCGTTGGTTGCCCCTGTAGCGCCAACATTGACAACAATCTTTTCAATACGAGGCACAGCCATAATATTCTTAAGCCCCAACTTCGTCTTGAGCTCCGGCCGTATCTCCTTGGTATATAATTCTTCTAGTCGAGCTTTCTGTGTCGTTTTCATCGCTAATCAATCTTCTTCACATTAGAAATATGAATATACGCTTCTTCTTTCTTAATACCGGCAACTTCACCTTGTTTACGGGCTTTAGCGTGACGTGTGACCATATTCACACCCTTAACCATAACTTTACCTTCTCTTGGTAAAACTTCAATTATCTCTCCCGTCTTACCCTTATCGCGACCGGTTAAAACAACAACCTTCTCACCCTTTTTTACATGTGTCTTTACACGCATACTCATATCAATTCCTCTCTACACCAACTCTGGAGCACGTGAAGCAATTTCCGTGTACTTACCACGTACTTCCCGAGCAATCGGACCAAAGATACGAGAAGCGATCGGCTTATTGTCTTTAATAATCACTGCGGCATTTTCACCAAAACGCACGTAGGTACCATCTTCTCGTCGAAATTCTTTTTTCGTTCTTACAATTACCGCATCCACGACTTCACCCTTTTTCACCATTCCTTTAGGGATCGCACGTTTCACGGCACATTTGATGGTATCACCCAAGTATGCATAACGCTTACGGGTACTTCCATGAATATGGATACACTGCAGGGCCTGTGCACCTGAGTTATCAGCAACTTCTAGATACGACTCTTTTTGAATCATGATTGTTTACTCCAATGCCATCTACTTCGCCGCAGATTCGACAACTCGAGAGAGATACATGTACTTCGTCTTGGACACAGGACGTCCTTCGTAGAAGTCAACAATATCACCAACTTGAGCTGCTTCGTTCTCGTCGTGGACCTTATACTTTTTTACGCTTCTAATAACTTTACCCAGCACAGGATGCCTATAGTCTCTGGCAATCTGGACAACAATCGTTTTTTCAGTCTTATCCGAAACAACGGTTCCGCGCATGAGTCTTTGTTTCTTTGTTTGTTCAGCCATGAGGCACCTTCTTACTTCGTCTGTATACTTTGTGTTTCAGCAGATTCTTGAACCAGTTTATCCTGCTTTTGGCTCAAGTAGGTAAGAGCACGTGCAAGATTCTTTTTCAATTTACTAAATTGAGAATAATCCTTTACATGAGCTGTTGTTGCGTTCAATTGTAAGCTAAAGAGCTCTCTACGATATCCCTCTACCTTTTCACGCAACTCCTGTACCGAGCTGTTGTGCAATTCTTGCTTTACCTGATTCATGATCCTATGCCTTTTTCACAAACTTTGTTTTCATCGGCAACTTATATGCCGCTTTTTGCAAAATGATGCGTGCTGTTGCTTCATCAACATCGGCAACCTCGCATATAATTCTTCCGCGTTTAACTACTGCTGCCCAAAATTCAGGGGAACCCTTACCTTTACCCATACGAGTTTCGGCAGGTTTCTTCGTGATAGGCTTATCAGGAAAGATACGCAAAAACATTTTTCCCACTTTTTTCATACGGCGAGAAATAGTCACACGCAGTGCTTCAATTTGTTGCGCAGTTACCCAATGCGGTTCAAGCGCTTGTAGCCCATATTCTCCAAACTGAACGTCACGCGCACCCTTAGAGAGACCTTTCATCGTTCCGCGTTGCACTTTTCTATATTTTGTTTTTCGTGGCATTAACATGGTCTCATCCCTACTTACTTAACTGGAAGTCGCCTTTGTAAATCCAAACCGTTACACCAATCACACCATACGTGGTATGTGCCGTAACCTGTCCGTAATCTACATTCGCTCTCAAGGTGTGCAATGGAATCGAACCAATACGAAGCCATTCTGCACGAGCAATTTCAGCTCCACCCAAGCGACCCGCACATCTAATCTTAATACCTTTAGCACCTGCTCTGAGAGCGCCCGCTGCGGCACGCTTCATAGCACGCTTGAAGCTCACACGACGCTCTAACTGTTCTGCTATGCTTCTCGCAACTGTCATCGCATCAGCGTCTGGATTCTCAACTTCTTGCACCGAAACTTCAACGGCGCGACCAGGAAATTTTGAAGAAATCTTTGTTCTCAAATTTTCAATTTCCTGACCCTTTTTACCAATCACAATGCCAGGACGTGCTGAGTGAATAATAATGCGAATATTTTCACCCGCTTTTTCCAACTCAATACGTGAGACTTCCGCATTCTTGAGCTCTTTAGCCAAGAAGCGACGAATAGCAATATCTTCCATCAGTTGATCCGCATACGAACCACGAGCAAACCAACGAGAATCCCAATCCCGATAAACGCCTAAGCGAAATCCTTTTGGATGAACTTTTTGTCCCACGACGCTATTCCTCTTTCTTTTTGCTTTGTTCAGTTGACACTTTAGGAGCCACCATAACCTTCAGATGACTGAGCCGCCTGCGCTGTAAATTTGCGCGACCCATTGCCCCTGGTTTGTAATACGTAATCGTTGGACCTTCATCCACACAAAACTCTCGCACTACCAAATCCGACTCTGCAAGGTTCGCCTGGCTCTTAGCATTGGCAACAGCAGATTCTAGAATCTTTTTCAATGGCCTCACTCGTTTAAGTGCACAGGTTGAAAACCAGTTCAACGCATAATCCGCATCCTTACCACGCACCACATCAACTAATGGACGCAGCTTGTAGGGCGAGAAACGAATATAACGAGCTTTTGCTGTAAATTGCATAATTTTACCTCTTCAACCTTACTTATCAGCAGACTCTGCCCCGGTCTTCTTCTGGCCACTATGTAGCCTGAAGGTACGCGTTGGCGCAAATTCACCTAAATAATGACCCACCATGTTTTCCGTAATGAAGACTGGAAGGAACTTTTTACCATTATGCACTGCAATTGTTAACCCGACAAATTCAGGAATAACCATACTTCTGCGAGACCATGTCTTAATAGCCTCTTTTTTGCCAGATTCTTTCACCTTGTGAACTTTCACAAGGAGCGACTCATCTACAAATGGGCCCTTCTTGGTGGATCTTGCCATAATGCGTTACCTTTTCCTCTTACTTCTTGCGTCGTTTTAAAATTCTTGGATTTTTCTTCTTACGAGTACGTGTACCCTTGCACCCTTTTCCCCAAGGAGTTGTTGGGTGGGCCCCTGACTTAGAACGGCCTTCCCCACCACCATGCGGGTGGTCAATTGGATTCATCGCCATACCACGAACCGTAGGCCTAAATCCCTTGTGACGGGTTCTTCCCGCCTTACCAATAACAATATTTTTGTGATCAGCATTACCAAGAACGCCAACCGTTGCCCAACAATCTTGATGAACTAAACGTATTTCACCAGAAGGCAATTTAACAGTTGCATACTCATCAGCCTTGGCGACGATCTGAACCGACGATCCAGCACTACGAGCAAACGTACCGCCAGAACGAGGGTTGAGCTCAACATTATGCACCGAAAACCCGACTGGAATATTCTTTAGTGGTAATGCATTTCCAACTCGAGGCTCAACTCTTTCACCAGCTTCTACAACCGAACCAACTTTCAAATTTTCTGGCATGAGCATATAACGCTTCACGCCGTTAGCATAGGATACAAGACCGATGCGCACATTACGATTAGGATCATACTCAACGGCAATTAATCTTCCAGGAACATCACGCTCTGACCGCTTAAAATCAACAACACGATATTTACGAATCGCCCCGCCACCGCGATGACGAACCGTAATCCTACCATATGCATTTCTTCCGCCACGCTTCTTCAAACCGATCGTCAACTTTTTTTCAGGACGATGCTTAGTAATGTCGCTTGAATCAGTATATGACTGATATCTGAGCGATGAGTTACGAGGTTTTCTTGTTTTAATAGCCATCTTTCTGTCCTATATCGTTACTTTTGCGCTTCTTTAACCGGCTCTACCGATGTAGTCTCGGGCGCAACTGTTCCACCCTGTGTAAGAAGATCAAGCGAATACCCATCAGCCAAGGTAACAATGGCTCTCTTTTCAAGAGGGTCCTGCACAAACACACGATTCATACGGGGACGCTTTAACTTTCCTTTGCGGATCACAATACGCACTGTCTTTACTTTAACATTGAACAAGCGTTCAAGAGCCTCAATAACCTGGCGCTTATTAGCCTGAGGATGAACCTTCAAGACAATCTTCTTCAGATTTTGATAGAGGCGATAGGCCTTATCACTGATGACAGGACCTTGTATAATATCATAAATACTTAACTGGAGAGCCATGGTTTAACCATTTCCTTAAATGCTTGAAAATCTTTCTTTAACACAACCCATGTATCTCGAGCTAACAAGTCATACACATTCGCTTCATCAAAGAACAATGTGTTCACGTTGGCAATGTTTGCAAACGAAGCTTGGTTCAAGAAATCGTTTGCCTTGAGAAAGAGGGTAACTTTTGTGTCGCGAAGCCCGGCATCCCTAAGTAAACGAGCTGCCGCAGCTGTCTTTGGAGTACCAACACTCAAAGACGAATCGTCAACACGAACTATCTTACCATGCTCTAATTGATTCCAAAAGACCGAGCTCAAAACTCCGTTGCGCATTTTTTTGCCAACCTTAAGCGTTTTCACTCGTTCTTGTGGTCCATGCGCTACACCGCCTCCACGCCAAAGTGGAGAACGAGGCGAACCTGCTCGAGCACGACCTGTTCCTTTTTGTTTCCACGGCTTCTTATTAGAACGTGAGATCAAATCTGATCGGCTCTTCACAGCAACCGTTCCCTGACGCCATCCTTGACGCAATACACGAACGCAAACCGCAATATTTGCCGGGCAGATCTCTATTTTGTCAGACGCCTTTGCACCAACATCTTTTGCAGTAACCACATGGGCTAATGACTGCGCCTGCTCTACCATTTTTTGCTTAGTCTCTTCACTCATTTTTCACCCATTTGCTTTCGCACAAAGACACAAGAACCTGATGAACCAGGAACTGCACCCTTCACCAATACAAGGTTGTCTTCAGGACGAACCTGAACAAGCCTCAGTCCTCTGACTGCTGTTGCTACCGCCCCCATATGACCAGGAAGCGTTTTTCCCTTCGGAACCCGACCTTCAGATCTCCAAAAACTGATCGAACCGGGGAGTCGATGGAAAGTCGATCCATGCGTGGCGGGCCCACCAGAGTAGCCATGACGCTTTACAACACCCTGAAACCCGCGACCCTTGGAAACACCAAAGACGTCAACTAATCCACCTTCCTGTAAAGCCGAAGCTAGATCACATGCTTGGCCTACCGTGAAGCCTTCGGCATCTTGCGCAAGAGATATTTCTCTAACATGCACAAAATACTTCTTCATGCTTTTCAACCATGCTTGATCAAACGAAGCGCCTTCGTAACGCTTACGCACTCGACCACATTGAAGAGCGCTATACCCATCCTTGTCCTGCGTTTTAATTGCAGTAACAAACCAATGGCCTGTATCGATAACAGTTACAGGAACAACCTCATTTTTCTCGGAGAAAACCTGTGTCATTCCAACTTTTTTGCCCCATAAACCTGTAATCATCGACAACCCTTCAAACCTATCTAATCTCAACATCAACACCAGAAGAAATACTCAACTTCATAAGAGCATCCATGGTCTGATCGGTTGGCGACACAATGTCAAGAATGCGACGATGCGTAGTCAACTCAAACTGTTCACGGGACTTCTTATCAATGTGTGGCGAACGAAGCACCGTAAAGCAGCGCTTTCTATTAGGCATCGGCACAGGCCCCATCAACTGGGAGCCTGTCCGACGTACCGTTAATACAATCTGTTTCACTGCCTTATCAAGCAGCTGATGATCGTATGATTTTAATGTTAAACGAATACGTTGCTTCTTCATGTGTAACCCAATTACTCAATAATCTTGGTAACAACACCCGAACCAACAGTTCGCCCGCCTTCACGAATTGCAAACCGTAAGTCTTTTTCCATTGCAATAGGAGCAATCAACTGTACGGAAAGCGACACGTGATCACCAGGCATTACCATTTCACGCCCTGCTGGCAAGGTAACAATCCCGGTAACGTCTGTGGTTTGGAAGTAAAACTGTGGTTTATATCCTGAAAAGAATGGAGTTTGACGTCCACCTTCTTCTTTAGTCAAGATATACACATCGCATTCGAAATTTCTATGTGGAGTAATTGAGCCAGGAGCTGCAACCACCATACCACGCTCGATATCTTCTTTTTTGACACCACGAAGCAACAACCCAACATTATCGCCAGCTTGCGCTTCGGTCATGGTCTTACGGAACATTTCAACGCCGGTAACTGTTGTCTTATAGCTTTCGCCAAAACCAACAACTTCAACTTCGTCACCAACTTTGACTTTACCACGCTCAATACGACCGGTAGCAACTGTACCACGACCAGAAATCGAGAACACACCTTCAACAGGCATCATCAACGGCTTATCGATATCACGTTCTGGTTCAGGAATATAGCTATCAAGCGCATCCATCAAACGTGCCATTGCTGGCATACCAAGATCGCTAGAATCGCCTTCAAGCGCCTTAAGAGCAGAACCCTTAATAAAAGGAATCTTGTCTCCTGGGAAGCCGTACTTAGTCAATAAGTCACGCACTTCTTCTTCGACCATTTCAACCATTTCAGGATCGTCAACCATGTCAACCTTGTTAAGGAATACAACGATCGCAGGAACGCCAACGTTACGAGCAAGAAGAATATGCTCACGAGTTTGAGGCATAGCACCATCGGCAGCAGATACTACCAAAATCGCACCATCCATCTGTGCAGCACCGGTAATCATGTTCTTCACATAGTCAGCGTGACCAGGACAGTCAACATGCGCATAGTGACGCTTATCAGTTTCGTATTCAACGTGTGAGGTTGCAATCGTAATACCACGAGCTTTTTCTTCGGGCGCATTATCAATTTGATCAAATGCCTTAGCATCTGCTAATCCCTTTGATGCACGCTCTTTGGTAATCGCTGCGGTCAACGTAGTTTTACCATGGTCAACGTGACCAATGGTTCCCACATTCACATGGGGTTTTTTACGTTCAAAAATTTCTCTTGCCATAGGGAGCTCCTACTTGCTTAATACATAACACCTATTTACTGTTCACGACTTCATCTTGCGCATGCTTTGGCATTTCACGATAGCATTCAAATTCCATCGTGTAGCTCGCACGGCCCTTCGTCTTAGAGCGAAGATCCGTTGCATAACCAAACATATTTCTAAGTGGAGCTTCAGCAGAAATAATCTGCGAACCACCTTTCGCATCCATGCCGAGAATTCGGCCTTCACGCGCACTCAAATCACCCATTACATCACCCATATATTCTTCAGGCGTCTCCACCTCAATCTTCATGATGGGTTCCAATATAACTGGGGAAGCTTTTGACATACCACTTCTGAATGCCATGGAAGCGGCAATTTTAAATGCCATTTCTGATGAGTCAACGTCATGGTAAGATCCATCATACAACGTTGCCTTACAATCAACAACTGGATAACCCCCAAGGACCCCAGAATTTAATGATTCCTCAAGACCTTTTTGCACTGCAGGAATATATTCTCTGGGCACAGTACCACCGACAATAGCATTTTCAAATTCGAATCCTTTACCGCGTGGTAATGGCTCCAATTTAATCCAAACGTGGCCATATTGGCCCTTGCCACCAGACTGCTTGATATACTTACCTTCAACCTCAACTGGTTTTTGAACGGTTTCTTTATAAGCAACCTGCATCTTACCTTGCGTCAACTCAACCTTCTGCTCACGCTTCATACGATCAATGATAATTTCCAAGTGCAATTCACCCATACCACGGATCACCGTCTGTGCGGTCTCTGGATCATAGGTAAACTGGAAGGATGGATCTTCTTGCATCATCTTCTTCAAACCATGTACCATCTTTTCATGATCGGATTTGTTATTTGGCTCAATAGCCACGGAAATAACAGGTGCAGGAACATCGATAGATTCGAGTAATACAAGCTTCTTTTCTTCACATAGCGAATCACCCGTAATGGCATCCTTCACACCAACCAACGCAGCAATATCACCCGCATGAACACTAGGAATTTCTTCACGCTTGTCAGCGTGCAACTTAATAATTCGGCTAACGCGCTCTTTGTTATTATTCTTTGCGTTGTACACATAGGAACCCGATTTAAGTGATCCCGAATACACACGAATAAATGATAACACACCAACAAATGGGTCGGTCATAATTTTAAATACAAGTGCCGCAAACGGTTCTTTTGGATCAGCGTGTCTAACAATTTCTTCACCAGTTTGAGGATTAGTACCGATTACCGGAGGAACATCAAGCGGCGACGGCAAGTAATCAACAACTGCATCTAGCGCTAGCTGGATGCCCTTATTTTTGAAAGCCGTACCACAGAATGCTGGAGTCACTTCGCGAGCCAAAACACCCTTACGTAAAGCAGCCTTTATATCGCCAATCGAAAGTTCTTCACCATTTATGTATCGCTCTGCTAACTCTTCATCGAAATCGCATGCACGCTCAATAATCTGAATGCGCATTTCTTCAGCTTGCTCTTTGTATTCTTCAGAAATATCGTGCCACTCGATGCCCGCGCCCATGTTATCGCTTGAGAAGATAGCCATCTTTCCCGTGAGCACATCAATGATTCCACGAAGATTTTCTTCCTTACCTACCGGTATCTGCATAGCAAGCGCATTACCATGAAGTTTGTCATTAACTTCACTCACAACTTTGAAGTAGTCAGCTCCAATACGATCTAACTTGTTTACGAAAACAATACGTGGAACTTTATATCGATTTGCCTGGCGCCACACAGTTTCAGACTGCGGCTGCACACCACCGACACCACAAAAAACACCGATCATTCCATCAAGTACGCGGAGCGATCGGCCAACTTCAATAGTAAAATCAACGTGTCCCGGGGTATCAATAATATTAATTTGATGATCTTGCCAAAAACAGGTTGTCGCAGCAGAGGTAATGGTAATACCACGCTCACGTTCTTGCGCCATCCAGTCCATAATCGCTTCGCCCTCATGCACTTCGCCGATCTTATGAGAGATACCGGTATAGAATAAAATACGTTCGGTAACCGTCGTCTTCCCCGCATCAATGTGGGCGGCAATCCCAATATTTCTATACCTATCTAGTGAAGTATTCTTACTCATCGATCAACCTTCATTTACCATGAGAAGTGCGAGAAGGCACGATTTGATTCGGCCATTCTATGCATATCAACTTTTTTCTTAATTGCCCCGCCACGATCCTGCACTGCATCCATAAGCTCATGCGCTAAGCGCTCGCCCATGGTCTTACCAGAACGTGCAGATGATGCATTGATCAACCAACGCATAGCTAGCGCCCTACCACGATTGCCCTCTACTGGACGAGGAATCTGATAAACGCTACCACCCACACGACGAGGACGAACCTCAATGGCAGGAATAATGTTATCGAATGCCTTATGGAATAGAGCAAGCCCCTTGCCTTGATCTCCCGCCTTTTTGACGAGGACATCCATGGCATCATAGACAATTGCGCGAGCGGTGCTCTTTTTGCCTCGTTCCATAACAATATTGATCAACTTCTGAATCAAAGAAGACCCATACTTTGGGTCAACTCCAATGTTGCGCTGCAAATTAACTGACCGACGCCTTGGCATACCTTATCCTTTATTTGGGCGCTTTGCGCCATACAGAGAACGCGACTGCTTTCTATTTTCTACACCAGCAGCATCATAGGCTCCGCGAACAATATGATACTTCACACCTGGCAAATCCTTTACACGACCACCACGAATCAACACAATAGAGTGCTCTTGGAGGTTATGACCTTCTCCGGGGATGTATGCTGTTACTTCATTACCATTAGCCAGTTTGACACGGGCTACCTTTCTCAACGCAGAGTTAGGTTTCTTAGGGGTGGTGGTAAACACACGAGTGCATACACCACGCGCCTGAGGACAATTTTTTAGAGCAATGCTCTTGGACTTGGCTTTATAGCTCTTGCGTCCTTTTCGTGAAAGCTGACTTATCGTGGGCATAGCCTTACGTTCCTATTAAAAAATAACAAACTTGTACCTAAAAAATGACGGGGATCGAAATACCGAACCTGATGATCACGTCATGGCTTTAGTCACAAAAACCCTTCCAAAATGGGCATGTGACGGTATAGGGCTAGTGTAGACGTTCCACTGTTTTTTTCAAGTATAATTGAACAATGTATGTCTTGATGCTACGGTGTACGCACAGTATATTCATACTTTGGTACGATACCCTTAAACGTAAAGGTCTCCTCTATGGTCCCTTCGATTGGTTCTGTTCAAGCGTTGCTCTCGTTTTTTTTTAGCAAAACACTCCTTTTCGTAATCCTTGGCTCCCTTGGTATCGGTTTTCTGATCGGCTTCCATGAGCTGGGCCATTTTCTGATGTGTAAGTTACTCAAGATAGATACCCTATCATTCTCAATAGGAATGGGCCCCCGACTCATTTCAAAAAAATGGTGGAAGACGCAATTTTCATTTTCAGCACTTCCCCTGGGTGGCTATGTAGAAATCAACCCAAAATCGTTTGATACACATCCATATTGGCATAAATTGCTTGTCATGCTAGGAGGCATAGGCTTCAATCTAATTTTTTCGTATGTGGTTTTCATTGCGCTACATATCACAGGCATGCCCGATTCCATGCTACCAATCGCACAAAGTAGCAAGCCTATTATTGCCGCCATAATCCCAGAATCACCAGCAGAAATTGCAGGGCTCAGACCAAAAGATATAATCCTCAAAATCAATGGATCAAGCGTTGATGGCAACGTTGAAACCATCATCACAAAGGTAAGCGAAAACGCTAATCAGGCGATCGATCTTACTATCAAGCGAAAACGCAAAGAGCGAACCGTTTCCGTCAAACTTGGTGAGCAAGTTGTAGGAAGATCAGTCTTTGGCTACTTGGGTGTTCAGTTTGAGAAAGCTGTCAGAAAATCTGTAAGTATTTGGCAATCAGTCGTAGATGGCGTTGCCTATACCAACCGTCTCATTTACCGAATTGCACTCGCTTTTAAATCAATGATCACCACCAAAAACATATCAGGTCTTGGCGGTCCTATTATGGTGGTATCACAGACGGTACATCATGCATCTAAGGGAATGAAGATTTTCTTAGCCTTACTTGCATTGATCAGTATCAACTTGGCAGTATTGAACCTGATTCCTGTACCAATCATGGATGGAGGACAAATTTTACTGCACACTATTGAAGCACTACTACGAAAAAAACTACCCTTAAAAATTAAGGAAGGCATCTTTCTTATCACTTGGATTCTTTTCTTCGGACTAGCTTTATTTCTAAGCCTGAGAGATGTCGCCAACCTATATCAAGAAAACCGCGCTCAGAGCACTGAGCATCCCATTCATAAGAAAGGACACATGTGAAAAAACATCAAAAAATCTGGTTCATCGCCAGTATCTACGTAGGGTTGCTGATCCTACTTCCATATCTTGCTAACTCCCTATGGATGTCTAAGATTGCTCGGTATCTGATGCTAGCAGTTACCTTCAAACTCTACACACTATTTTTTTTGGGAAACTTCATCTATGCAGCATATCTCCTTTGGAAAAAGAAGAATCTCCAGTCCGTGCTCCATACCATATCAAGCTTGATGCTCTTAGTTATGCTTGGCTTTGCAACAACCATGCAGTCCTTCACCTATTTTAAACTTGGGTGGGATGAGTGGAAGGCAGCTGCCACACCTCAAGAGAGTGTTATTGTGAACGTCGATAGTTACGACAGCTTACAGGAGCTAGTCAAGAAACATAAAAAGCCCGTAATTGTAAAATGCTCTGCCATTTGGTGCCCACCATGCAATGCAGTCAAACCTCATTACCACAAGCTTGCTGAAGAGCTCAAAGATAAAATAACATTTGTAGAAATTGATACAGACTCGTTCACTGATGCGCAAAAACTCAACATCAAGGGAATCCCCGCATTCATCGGCTACAAGCAT
>JAFGJD010000008.1 GCA_016929235.1 Candidatus Babeliales bacterium
ACATTTGTAGAAATTGATACAGACTCGTTCACTGATGCGCAAAAACTCAACATCAAGGGAATCCCCGCATTCATCGGCTACAAGCATGGCAAGGAAAAACTGCGTTTCACAGGAGCGCGTTCTTACGAAGAACTCAAAGATGAGATCAAGGAACTTACCTAACAAATAATTGTGCTGAAAATAAGAAAAAAGGCTCGTGAAAACACGAGCCTTTACTTTTAGTTAGGATTTT
Source organism: Candidatus Babeliales bacterium (assembly GCA_016929235.1). Classification (NCBI taxonomy): domain Bacteria; class Candidatus Babeliae; order Candidatus Babeliales; species Candidatus Babeliales bacterium. The sequence continues at coordinate 233 of JAFGJD010000008.1, forward strand.
ACAGCACTTTAAAAGCCTTCTTGGTCAGAGTCATCGCCAGCAAACGCCCAGCCAACACGCGGTTCAGGACGTCTAGTAAAGATATTGTCAGCACCATCTTCAGCGGACACAATTGTACATGCTGCCTCAACAGACCCTTCGGCGCCATCGTTACTCGAATGCAAGCTTGCCCGCCATCCAGGATGAAAGTTATGCAATGGCAATCCCAGCCGATTCCAATCTAACTTAGACTTCGAAACGCTGTGAGCTACTACGGCTGCAGCACACACCACAGCACCTCCACCTGCTAACCAATACCTGGAAAAAAACGGATATGCCGCATCCTGTTCCTTAGAAACCACGTGTTGCGACTCCGCACAAATTGGCACCATAACCATAAGACTCAAAATAAAGAGCAAACTTCTGCTGTTCATATAAACCCCCATGATGTATTTTAATACAGCGTTAATCAACCTCTTCTTCCACTGGGAACTCCAATGGAAACGCTCTCCTTTCATCAGCTGATTCATATTCTCCATCAGCATCACTTCCAGAGTCTTCAGCGGCCACTTTCAAATCGTAGCAACGGCTTTCTCGCCTTAGCCCTCTTTCTGGATCTTCATCTGCACTTCTAGCAGTAAGGTTTTTTACTTTTGCACATCTTGCATTACAACGCCATTTCAATATAAAGAGTGCAACAACTGTCAATCCGCCACTCACACCTGCCCACCATGAACCAGAATTAGTAGAACGTTTTATCTCATGCTCTGAACGCGCAGAGCGAGGAGGAAGAGCATTCACTGATACTGCTATGAGACAACTAAGGGCGAAAAGAAGATGTTTGAAGGACATAAAACCCTTCATTATTTGATATGGGCCTGATGTGGATGCTTTGATCCTGCATAGACTTTGAGCTTCTTGAATATTTGCCGGCTCAATTTATTTTTAGGAAGCATACCTCTGACTGCAGCTTCAATGATTCTACGCGGATCTTTTTCCATAACCTGCTTCGCGGTCAATTCCTTAAGTCCCCCGATCCAGCCGCTGTAGGATGAGTAAATTTTCTTATCTAGTTTTTTACCAGTGAGCTTTACTTTTTCAGCATTGATCACGACTACATAATCCCCAGAGTCAGTGTGCGGAGTAAAAGTCGCTTCATCCTTGCCACGTAATTTATCTGCAATATCAGTAGCCAACCTGCCGAGAACCTGATCAGTTGCGTCGATCAAATGCCATTGAGGGTCTCTCGCTTCTTTCTTGAGGAAAAATGTCTTGTTAAAATCCACAGTCTATCCTTACACACTCTGCCCATCGGGCTGATTGGAAACATCAATTTTTTTACTACGTGAACGGGATATCAAAATTGTACGGATAAATTCGAAGTAGGTCAAACAGTGCCCTAGACGCCAAACCTTCTCATCCCAACCCCAATCGTGCTATGATAAGGCCCGTTCCATATACTTTTTTATTACAAAGGATACCTTATGCAGATGTCATGGCCCGTCTTGTTACCACCGCTGATCACCCTCACTCTCGCGGTAGCATCACAACGGATCATCCCTGCCCTTTTGAGTGGCATCATTACCGCATGCTTCCTAGTGACCAACTTCAATCCCCTGGCAACACTCACTAAGACCATTACAAGCATCTGGGAAACATCACAAATTGGTAATATTCCTTATTATGACCGCCCACATGAAACCATCCTTCTGTTCGCATTTCTTACCATGCTCAGTATTGCAATATCATTAATTTCACATTCCGGGGGAGCGCATGCATTTGGGGCACTCCTCACCAAACACCTTAATTCAAAAAAGGACGTTGAAAAAGCATCGATCTTTCTTTCGTTGGGACTCTTTGTTGATGACTACCTCAGCAACCTAACAGTCGGCAATGTCATGCGTCCTATCGCAAGTAAGTTCAACGTTGCTCGTGTAAAACTCGCCTACCTGGTCAACTCACTCGCCGCACCACTTGTACTGATCAATCCTGTTTCTAGCTGGGTTGTTCCTCTTGTTGCACAATTGGATGCAGCTGGGATCAATCTTGAGCCCGGAGCACAAATATACGCTAGTCCTTTCACCGTCTACATCAACGTCATACCTTACATCTTTTATTCGTTTGTTCTGTTTGCATCGGTGCTGTTTGTGGTTAATAAAAACATTTCGTTTGGTCTAATGAAAGAACATGAAGATCGTGCAAAAAAAGACGGCAACTTATGCGGTGGAAAGCCAGAGTTGCGCACCAAAAGTGAATTGGGTCATATCAAAAAGGAGAGCGTTCTTGATTTTGCATTACCAATGATCACTCTGATTGGAGGGGCTTTGGTCGGTATTTTATATACCGGCAATTTTTATCTGTTTGGCGGAACGCGTAGCTTTGGTGCAGCATTTCAAAACGGGAACATTCCTCAGTCACTATTTATCGCCAGCATAGTCAGCGTACTGGTCCTGTGCGCAAGCATCATCATCCGAAAAACAATATCAATCAAAAACATGTCTGCTGCAATGCGCGAAGGGTTTACCTCTATCATGCCATCACTCACAATGCTCTGCCTTGCCTGGACGTTGAGTGGGTTGCTTGCCAATGATCTCAAAACAGGAAACTACATTGCATCATTGCTTGTTGGTGCCATGAATATGACATTCCTCTTGCCACTCTTTTTCGTGGTGTCATTGTTGATCACCATTGCAGTTGGCTCGTCATGGGGTGCTATGTCATTAATGACTGCACTTGCAATACCGATGGTTCTCTCATTCATGCAGGCCCCTGAAGGTTCATTACTTGACCAGGTCATGCTAATCATTCCTGTCATTGGTAGTATCTTTTCTGGAGCCATTGCAGGTAACACTATCGCACCAATTGCCGATGCAACGATCATGGCATCAAACTCGACCGGCACCTATCACATGGATCACGTTAAGACGCAGTTTACTTACAGCATTCCACCGTTGATTGGAACATTCTGTGGTTATCTCATACTAGGCATCCTCAAGACCACATCATTTACTCACTGCATGATCGGTTTGAGTTCGGGGATTTTAATATCTTTTATTGTATTAATGATACTGAATACACGACGTTAAGATTGACTCTCAAACTCGTTGCGATTACGTATCCATTCTTGAATAGTATCTCCATCTGACGGAAGATCTGCGCTTAAACACACTACAGCATCTCCGCCCATCATATAGTTATCTTCAATACGCACACCAAGCTGTTCGTCCGGAATATAAATACCAGGCTCGATGGTAAAAACATCACCTTTACGCAGTGGAATCATTCGATCCCCAACATCGTGAACATCTAAGCCAAGAAAATGTCCAATGTTGTGTGGTAGATACTGCGCATAGCCACGCTCTTGTAAAAACGCAAGAGCGCGATGATGCAGTGACTGCTCCTGTTGGTTAGGATTGGATAGCCACATGCCAGGCTTGGCTATATCTACAACATACGCCTGTGTATCTAACACAATGTCATAAATCTCACGTTGCCGTTTCGTGAACATGCCTGAAACAGGATATGTTCGTGTTAAATCGGCACAGTAATAGTTGTACTCCGCACCAATGTCTACAACGACAAGATCACCAGAAGACATCTCTCTTTGGTTCGCATCGTAATGTAATACTGTTGAGTTGAAACCACTGGCAACGATACTTGGATACGCAGGTCGTTGTGCACCCGCTTCGGTAAAAATATATTCGATTGCAGCCTGTACTTGATACTCATATACGTTGGATGCAATAACATGTGCCGCAGCTTCGTGTGCCATGGCAGTAATTTCAATCGCTTTAAACAACTGCTCTAATTCGCGCATATCTTTTGTGCGACGTAGATCAGCAACAATCTCACTGACATCATTCCATCGTAATTCGGGAGCAAACGATGCAAGTTGTGCAAGTAAATGACGCTGTTCGATATAACCTCGTTTTGCATCGGGACATAACGTATATAATAACCCTCTGGCTGCTACGGTTGCATTAATACGATCAAGCAGATGGATAACATCATCTTGTGAAAAAAAGGGAGTAAACTGATAACCTGCACATTGTTTTCCAAGATATGCTACATCATCAATACCCGCATTATGGGCTTGTTGACGCAAGGTCTCTAAACTCACGCCAGTCCATTTAGCACGTTCG
>JAFGJD010000009.1 GCA_016929235.1 Candidatus Babeliales bacterium
ACTCAATCCACAAAGTTTTTTAGCGATAGCGGCTGCAGATATTGATGGTGACGGTGAACTCGATATCATCGGAATTAATGAAAAACATGAAATTATTATTCTTCAGGATGATCTAGCTGATTAAAATAAAAGCAAGAGTAGTTGTGTTTCTAGTAGTACATAGGTCATTGCTCCTAATGCCAGAAACGGCCCGAACGGAATTAGCCGCCTGTGGGTGATAAGTTGAATCATAAGACCAACGATACTGCCAAAGAGAGAACCGACGAGTAGTGTGATCCAGCATCCCAATGGACCAAGAAATGCCCCGATCAATGCCATGAGTTCCATATCGCCCTCGCCCAGGCCATCCTTTGAGGTTACGACTTTGAATAGCTTTGCGACCGTCCATAAAATGCCATAACCAAGTACCGATCCTGTAAGGCTTTCATACCAACTAATAGGAAGATAACCCAATAAACTTAACCCAAATCCAAGTGGGACCAAGGTGAGGGTCATAAATCGTGAAATAAGCATAGTTTCGAGATCAGTTCTCAATGTGACTATAAGCGCAGAGAAGAAGATAAAATAGGGCCAAAAATAGATCGTTGGGACAGTTCCATAGAGGCATGTGATCATGGCTGCTGTTATGATTTCAATAAACGGATAGAGAATCGAGATGGGTGCAGAACAGGTGCGACACTTTCCTCTGAGAACAACCCAGGAGATGACCGGTATTGTATCGTGCCATGCAATGGTTGTGTCACAATGCGGACAAAATGATCGTACGCGCCACAGATGGGCGAGGTGAAGTAAGCGATATGCTATGACATTGAGATATCCACCCCAAGCAAGGGCCAGGAAAAAAATAAAAGCGTTTATAATTTCCCTTCCTTTTTGAGGGACTCTAGGAGAGATTCTACTTCTTGTTGTTTTGCAAACTGATCATCGTAGCGAAAGATAAAGTCTGGTGTATGGCGTGTTTTGATTTCTTTTGAAATAGAAGCTCGAAGTGATGGCTTGTAGAGTTTTAATAGTGGTAGTTTTTGTTCAAAATACTCCTTGCCATGCGGAGTAATAAAAAAAACCGTGCATATGCTTGTATTTGCTGCGAAGTGGACTCTGTTAGGATATAGATCTACAAGCTCAGGGTTATCCTGGGCTGCTTGTAAAAAGAGTTGAGAAATAGTACGCAGAAAGAGAGATTCCTTCTGTGCTCGTCGAATTGACATATCTTTCACTTGAGCACCTCATGTCTGAGGGAATAATATTAATCTTGTAGTAGACCCTGTGATGCCATACGAAGCAGATTTTGTTTGATAGCTCGGATCATGCGCTTACGGCGTTTTTGGGTAGGGGATTCAAAGTAAACGAGGCGTTTCATATCACGAGATATACCTTCTCGCTCTATCTTCTTTTTGAGTTGTCGCAATGCCTTATCGAGATTGTCGTTCACCGTTATAGAGATATTTGCCTTTTGGGACTTTGACATGGAAAATTCAGCCATCCTTAATCAATTCTTCAAGAGGTTTGTGAGATATTTACTAGAACGTTTCCATTCTAGGGAGATTTGGCTTCTTTGTCTAGGTTCTTCAGGGTGCGAGGGGGAGAGTTGGGCTAAAAATTGACTGCAACTGTCCCATACAAACCACCTATTCGAGGTGCATTGCGATTGCTTGAAAGTGGAGCTTGCCATAAGATGCCCGCGTTAACGTTTGGTGAAATGTCATAATGGAGTGAGGAGAGAAAATAACGTTGATTCCACTTGGATTGCTTTTCCAGCATGGAGGGGATAAAGCCGAGGGTTGAATCTGCTACACGGATAGTATCAGCCTGGTGGTTAACCTGGGCATACTGGATGAAGAATGATAGGCGACGCAGGAAGTGGCGTGCATGAATTGTTGCTAAGAAATGCCAGTTGGCGCCTGGGCTTATGCAGGCTGTGGTTGTGCATGGGAAGATGCCACTTTGTTCTTTATGGTTGGGTATGCGGAGGTTGCATACCGTTCTATCCATGAATACGGTTCCCCCTGCCTCAAATCCAATCTCTACTCGATCATCAAAGTCTAGGGTAAATCCAGTGTTGATTCCGAATGCGTGATGTCCATTATTTCCATGTGAGACAGCAAACTGAATGCTTGGATCCTTTTCTGGTCCCGTTGCGATGGTTCCAATGAGCTGTATAAATGGCATAAAAAGAAACTGAGACCAGCCGTTACGGTCTTGGTTAACCTCAACTGCATGTCGCCAGAAAAGCTGCAGTCGCATGTCTTCAAAACTAGTCTTATGGAAGTTATTGATGTTCAGCCCTATTTCACTGGCAATATCGTGTATCTTGTCTTCACTGGTAAGGAGTCGATAGACATTGCGTTGATTAGTGCCTTCGCAGGTTGCTTCGCCACATCCAGTACCGTTGTTGTCCCTAAATGCTGTAACTGTGAACTGAAGATCTGAGACGCCAAACTGGGCCTTGAATCCAAGATCCTCAAGCAGCATGATGGCTGTCTCGAAGCGTACGCCATAGCGGCGGTATTCTGCCGGCACTTCAACCTGTCCAAAATTTGATCCCGTATTACAAATGACGGCAGTGTAGGTGAAGGCTGTATCATCATTAAAATAGAGCGGAGTGTCGGTTCCCGTTGGGTTACAGGCATATTCTTGAGCTGCGGCAGCCGCTAGGTTAGTGCCTAGAGACGAGCTAGTGGGGCAGGTTGTATAGGTGAGTGCGAGCATGTTCCATAGACCGTGGATGTTACCAAGTTGTATTTCTTCTTGGTCAATATCTTTGGCTCGTTTTGAGCGTTGGCCGAATGGCGTAATGGTGAAATTGAAACGTTCATCTTTTTGTTCAGATTTTAGCCCACGCATGATGTCTTTTCCAAAATCGTAGAGGAATTCATGTGGGTTGGCTGTTGAGTAGATCGGAAGTGCATCGAAATAATTATTTGATGTCATGCCATGAATCAAGGATGTGCTGGCAAGAAATCCTATTGCACCTGCACAAATCTTGTACTTCATTACATCCCTTTTTGCCGTAACACCCTACTTTGGTTCCTTTGATCAAGATATACCACTCCAGAGATTCACCAGTCAATTAAAAGGTTGCTGGGTTGTGGGTTTGTTGTGATCGCTTTACACTTGAGCTAATTGTTACCCGGGGAAGGCTCTATGAGACAGTGGATTGTATGTGTAATGCTGAGTATGACATCCTGCGTGAGTGGGCATGAGTCATCAGATAATGACAGGCATGAAGATTCTCGTGCGGTTGGTGGGGGCAGTTCTTCACCTCAACAGAAAGCAGCGCTAGTAGTTCCTGGTATCCTAATTGGAGCTGGAATCACATTGCTTGGGACTCGACATAAAGGTCTGGAAAAACCTTCAAGATGTGACTCGGCGAAGCGGCCGCTTCGTTTGCAGCTTGAGCCTGCGGATGACTTTGTGAGGCGGTTGGACCCTGATTTTGTGTTGTGGTTTGCTAAGAACATGAGCGAATTTGCGAACAATAATACGTTGGTTAAGTGGTTGGCAGAGAAGCCTGAGGGCGAGCGATTCGGGGCTCAACGAGTAATCGGTGATGAGATTGAACCAGCGTTTCAAGTTGCTCGAAACAAGGGATCTTCATGTGGGCCGTATCAGTATCAAATGGTTGAAGTCATGATGTTCGGGTTGTTGCATCCAACATCTAGATAGTCGAAAGGTGTGGGCTGAAGACCAGAATAGAAGGAATTGAGGAAACTTATATTATGCTGTAGGGTATATAATGGCAGCGGAAACAATTGATGATAAGCAAATGAGGGATGATGGTGAAATTAAAAGGCATCTATTTCGTGAGTGTAATACTATGGGGGTTCAATCTTCTTGCGGGAACTGATACTACAGATGATGTAATGAATTGTCAGGATGAAACAAGTGTTAGTTCTGATCACTTGTCATGGTCATGGTATGTAGCTGGTGGCGCAGTTGTGTTCGGTTCGGCACTATTTGGATATCGCATGTATTCTAAGAAGCAGAAGAAGTGTAAGCAATCTTTTGTTCCCTTCTACGGGGGGGAGGCATTCGATGTGGAAATAGGTGCAATACTTAATGCAGAGGCGGCAAAGGCGGAGGCAGAGGAGAGGGAAGCCCAGGAGCGATTTCCAGCAAGTGAAGTGCACAGAAAAGAATTGTGGCAAGAATTGCAAGGGGAAGGGCTTTTTCCCTTTAATTGGATACGTCATTCCGATGTAACGGGACGAGAATGTTCCCAAGCGGCGTTTGTTATTCGCCGTAGCCTTGGTTTTCTAGACCAAATTGGGCATATAAGATGGCTTATAAAGCAGCCAGTCCCTGAAGGACGTTCGACGCTTGGTGTCGTGGTAGAGTACTTGCGGGGTGAAGGCTACAAGGAGCTTCAAGATTAGTGGACGGGTTAGAAGCTTTTAGGGTTACCAAGCTGGCGCCTCAATGGTACGGGTTATAAGTATGTATTGTTCTTATTATCAAGCATCTATACCAAGGGCAACGACAGGATTGTTTGTTGCCATGTTACGCGCGCATGAACATTTATGTTTTGATAGAACGTATGACGTTGAGAATGGTACTTTTGAGTTTTTTGTACCACTCGGCCTTGAGAAGACGTTTGAACATTTTATGACCGGGATGTGCTCAAAAAAGATTGTGACCATGTTTCAACGTATGCCTAATCGATTGGCAGAAACTGTGCACAATTTCTAGTCGAGCACAGAATGAATTCTTTTTTTGACCTCTTCAATGCCAAGCAGATCGATTATGTCATGAATTCCCATACCCTCTACATTCCCAGTCAAAATGAATCGGACACTACTCCAGAGCTCCTTGCTATTGATGCCGGAAGATTTTGCCTTTTGTTTTGTGAGTTCCATATATGTATCTGGATTATCTAGGGAAACAACCGTTTCTTTGAGAATCGCAATCAATGCTTCATGTTTTTCTGGTCGAATCGTTTTTTTAAGCTGTTCTTGTTTTACTGAAGGAGTTTCAAAATAGAATCGTATTAGTTCAACACAATCATTGAGGGTTACAAGTTCTGGTTTGATGATGCCGATGAGATGGCGCATAGTCTCAGGGTTGACCGCCTCAGCGATAGGATAAGCTTCAATCAGCCTTGGTAAACACATGTCAGTTAGTTGAGCTGTATCATACGAACTAAGCCACTTGTGGTTGATCCATTTCAATTTTTCAACATCGTACTTAATGTGTCCAGTAGAGTGAATGGCATCAAATGGAAATAGCTGTACCAGCTTTTCCAACGACATGATTTCTTGTTCGAATGAACCGCCGATGATTCCCAGATAGTTCAGGATTGCTTCTGAAATAAAACCGGCGTCTTGCAGGTCCTTGAGTGAGAACCCAAAGTCACGCTTAGAAAGTTTTTTACCTTCGATATTGCACATGATCGGAATATGCCAGAATGTTGGGACTTGGAGGCCAAGCGCTTCGTATAATACAACCTGTGATGTGGTATTACTGATATGATCCTCGCCACGCAGTACGTGCGTGATCTTCATGAGCCCATCGTCAACGCAGTTGGCAAAGGTGAATGTGAAGCTTCCATCAGTTCTCGTCAGAGGAATATCTGAGAAATCTTTGAGATGAAATTCCATGGTTCCCCGGGCCATATCATTAAACGTGATGGTTCGATTATCTGTGGTATTGAGTCGCCAGATGAATGGGGCCTCGGTATCAAGTTTTTGAGCGATCTGTGTGTCAGTAAGATGCAGACAGGTTTGGTCATAGCGAGGAGGTCGTTTTAGTGCGAGTTGTCGTTTTCGCTTGCGCTCTAACTCTTCTGGCGTACAGAAGCAACGGTATACGGCGTTTTTATCTTGCAACTCTTGGAGCTTTTTGGCGTAGAGATCAGATCTTTTTGATTGAAAGTATGGGCCATAGGGGCCGTCCACACGCGGGCCCTCATCGTAGGTGAGCCCAAGCCATATAAGGTCATTAATGATATGGGTTGCATTTGGATCAAAATTACGCTCAGGATCGGTATCTTCGATTCTCAATACAAAGGTTCCGCCTTTTTGGTGTGCAAAGAGGTAATTAAGCAAGGCTGTTCTGATATTTCCAAGATGCATCATCCCGGTTGGTGATGGTGCAAAGCGCACACGAGGCTTGGTGTGAGTCACAATCTAATCCTTTTTTTACTATACGCAAAAGAGGTAATTTTGAGCATGTGTTCAGTCTATCTAGATGTGATCGTAAGTCCAGTTGTATAAAAAACAGTGCAAGATTTTGACCTTTGTTCCTCATATTTGTTAGCTTGGTCGCACATGTGAGAGATCATGGAGGGGTAGAGCTAACCAGAGGAGGGTTTAATGAAGCAATGCCTTCGTATTTCATTCATCGCTACTATGCCCAAGGATTTTTTGGAGACGTTTATCCAAAAATATGCGCGTAAGCTGCATTTGGAAGGCACTGCGCAATTGGTGGGTGATGATACCGTTCATATTGCGGCATGTGGTCCCAAGGGCGCTTTAGAAGAATTTCTAGACATGCTTCACAAAGGAACTAAGACGGTGAAGCCGCATGATATATCGCTTGAACCATTTTTGAAAACTAAGGACTATCGAGGCGTGTTCAGAATTATTGAATAATCATTTACCATAGCTTGTGGTACACTGGCACTCACATACACTATCAGCTATGAGTAGGTGCTAGGGTGCTTCGTTTTGTCCATGCGATCGTATCATTATATATCTGTTGCTTGTGTCTAGGTGTATATGCACACCAATCATCAGCAACATTTGTATTTCAGGATCTTGAATCTGCACGAACAACTATTACTGCTCTATTTCCGGTACCAGTGCGACTTGCTGGTAAAATATATGAAGAATGTGGTGGTGTCTCAAAAGATGAACTTGAATATCTTATTGATCTTGATCCAGGAGATGAGATTACAAGTGACACTGTCTACAAGGCGTTGACGTACCTTGCTAAAAAAACAGTCTTTCATTCAGTGAATTTATCTCGGTATGATCGTGGTGATGGTACGGTTGATCTAATCTGGAGATTTAATCGTGCCTGGACATTTAGGCGTTTGAAGATTTTGGGAGTAAGACGTGAGCGAGATAGTTATCGACAATATTATCTTCTTGAGCCTGGAGAACCCTTTGACGCTATTAAGCATAGACATTCCGTTGAGATTCTCCGTGATGCTCTTAAAAAAGAAGGATACTTGCAAGCTCAAGTCACACCGACATTAATTCGCGATTATCAAGCAAAGTCGCTTGATGTACATCTAAAACTCCATCGTGGCAATGTGTTTCGTATTCGACCAGTAAGAGTTGCTGTGCAACAGGGTTCATTAGCCCGTGAAGAACATGCTGAGTTGACCGCAGCAGTAGCATCTGTGGCCTATCATAACTTGCGAGATAAACGGTATACCCAAGATGTTCTGGATAAGTGTGGAAGCAAGATTAATGCTTTGCTCTTAAAACGGGGGTTTTTACAGTCATCCATATCGCTTAAGGAGGAGATTGATTTTGATACAGAGTCGGTGGGGCTTGTGGTTGAAATTGATCCTCATACCAAACGTGAGTTTGTTTTTTTTGGCAACCACTTTTTTTCTGATACACAGTTGCTTGATGAGCTTCTGCAATTTGGTCAGTCAATCTGGTTGATTCCACTTACATTATTAAAAGAAGAGATCATGCGTTCGTATCATAAGAAGGGATTTTGGAATTGTAAGGTTGAAGCATATGAAGATTATGGCACATTCTTTTTTGTCATTACCGAAGGTCCACGTGCGCGCATAACATCCATTGCTGTTCATGGTATTCAGGTATGTGATTCGTCACAGATTATAGCCAGATTTTTTACGCCACGGCTTCATGGCGTGCCCTATGATGCCACAGAGATTCAAGCATCGTTAGATGCCCTCGCGCAGTGGTACAAAACAGAAGGGTTATGGGATATGCAGGTGGTGCATCATGAGTGTCTCTGTATACATGAAGACGAATATGAAGTGTTGATTCATATTGATGAAGGTAAACGCAGATATCTGCGCTCAGTTACTATTCCTGATTATCCTGAGCTGGAATCAAAAACCCTTTTTATTTCTAATACAGATGAGCCCATGCCATTTGATGCTTTTTTAATTGCGCGACAACGGCGGTGGTTGTTGCAGTACCTCCAGGAACATGGATATTTATATTCTGATGTTTCATACGAGTTATTATCTGATGTTGCGGATTCGTGTGTCTTGGATGTTGTGTGGCATGTGATCAAACAGGTTGACAAAGTAACATTTGGTAAAACCGTCATTTCAGGAGCAAGCTCGTATGCATTTGCCAAGGTTATGCGCGAGTTAGAGTATAAACAGGGTGATACGTGGAATAAGGATGCGCTCTCTCGATCATTAACGAATCTCAGATCGTTGGGTGTATTTGAGAGCGCGCATTTGTATCCATACGATATCGGTGACCCTGAGCCTTCAAAGCCATTGTTGCTTAGATTGGTTGATGATGATCCGTTTGAAGTGCGACTTAGGGCAGGTGTCCTTGGGGTATCGAAAAATTTTAGTTATCGTGATGGTGCGACGTATGTATGTGGTGGTTCTTTTGTCTATAAAAATCCATTCGGTGATGGTGGGCGACTTCAGTTTGATGGTGATGTAACACGATTTGAGCGTCGCATTACAGGCTGGTACGAAGTTCCATGGTTCATGAATCGCCGCATTAAGACGAGACTTAAAGGGTACTCAAATAAGTATGAACAGCCATTATTTATCGGTAGCAAAGATACGTTATACACGGTTGGACAGCATGGTGTTTTGTGGAACGCCTGTGTATCGCGAAATACAATGACAGGCGCACTAACCGCTGGCACAGAATGGATGAGAACCAATGAGCTCAATACGCAGGTAGCTGAAGCGATTGATTTTGAGCCAGATCTTATTGATATTATGGTTCCTTATCTTTTTATAGAGCCATCACTTGTGATGGATGCGCTTGATAACACGCTTAATCCTAAGCGAGGTTCATTTACTGTTATTTCATTGAAAGCGATGTTTCCCGTTCGTGATGATGTATCATATTTTGTGCGTATGTTACTAGAGCAATCGTTTTTTAGGTCGATTGGGCCGATCGTTGCGGGTATGCGTATTCGTATGGGACATATCTTTAATCAGGTTTTTTCTCAGATTATGCCCACCGAACGTTTTTATTTGGGGGGGGCATATTCATTGCGAGGGTATCAACCTGATTTTGCACCACCACTTGGTACGTACTGCCGAGATGGGCAGGTTGAGTTTGCGCCGCAGGGTGGTAAATCAATGCTCAACATCAATGCAGAATTGAGGTTTCCAGTTTACGGTAATATTGGAGGCACTGTGTTTCAAGATGCAGGGGTGCTTGTGGGGGATTCGCTTGAGCATGCTCACGATGAGGCCGTGGCCGCTACCGGTATTGGCATTCGTTATGATACGCCCATTGGACCATTCAGACTCGATGTTGGATTGAGGTGGCGTTCCAAGGTAGAGGACCTTTTTAAGGTTGCAGAGCGTGATGTCGCTCGAACCACATGGTTCTTCACGTTGGGTAACGCATTTTAACTGTATAGGCTCACTTTATATTTATAATCATTATGGGTACTCTGTACATTCTACAGTGTATTACTCTGAGCCTTTGGAAGGAGACCTATGCGTCAGCATCATCATGATCACGGGGCCCACGGAGATTCATTCTCTAGTGAGCTCATTCACCATTTTCCCTATGCTATCTTTTCGGTGTGCATTAGCCTTATTACGCTGAGTATACTCTCCAATGTTATTGGCGGTGGCGAAAATCCTGCACTGGTTAAGAGTGCCTCACATACCTTATTTCATAGCTTCCATTTCTTGCATTTAGTTTTTGCTGCTACAGGAACAGTGCTTACTTTTATGCGATTTTCTAAATCGTGGATTTTAGGGGTCCTGATTGGTTTCCTATCGCCAGCTGTCTTTTGTACGATTTCCGATTCCTTGCTTCCGTATCTTGGCGGACGAATCATGGGCATACCCATGCACTGGCATTGGTGTTTTTATTCGGAGCTGATTAACGTCCTTCCATTTTTGACGGTAGGTGTTTTGAATGGATTTATAATGGGTCGGCATCATTCTTCTGATTTGCCGTCATACTCTGTCCATTCTCACTTTGCACATGTATTGGTGAGTTCATTGGCATCAAGTTTGTATCTACTTGCACATGGATTTTTTACATGGGATTCGCATATCGGGGTTGTTTTTTTGTATCTTGTTTTTGCGGTACTTATTCCTTGCACGATCTCCGATGTCTTGGTACCAATGTTTTTTGCCAAAAGGAGTAGGCGTACATGATCGGAATTAAATTAGAGAATGTGACCAAGGCATACCGAGGCGGTGAAATCTTAAGGGATTTTAATCTGAATATTCCTGAAGGAACATTTTTTGCGCTGCTCGGTCCCAGTGGCTGTGGAAAGACCACGATACTTCGTTTGATTGCGGGTTTTGAGTCAGCTGATGCGGGATCTATTTATGTTGGATCGGATGATGTGACACATGTTCCCGTTCACAAACGCGATGTGAACACGGTATTTCAAAGCTATGCGCTCTTTCCGCATCTGACTGTGTTTGATAATGTTGCCTATGGGCTTCGTATCAAGAAGTTATCACCAGATTTGATTAAACAAAAAGTCTCCAAAATGCTGAAAACCGTTCATCTTGAACGGCATGGGAATAAGCTGATTAATCAGCTCTCTGGAGGACAGCAGCAGCGTGTTGCGCTTGCTCGAGCAATGGTAAATGAACCAGAAGTATTGCTCTTGGATGAACCACTGGCTGCGCTTGATGTGCAATTGCGAGAAAAGATGCTTTTGGAGCTGATTGATCTCCAGGAGAATTTTAGGACGACTTTTGTGTATGTGACACATGATGCACATGAAGCCCTTACGGTTGCGGACCAGATGGCGATCATGAATCTTGATGGAGAGATTGAACAAAGTGGTGAGCCAAAAAATATCTATGAATTTCCCGAAAGTGCTTTTGTTGCTCGCTTTGTTGGCGCAACTAATATTCTTCGTGGAATGCTGTCATGGGTAGGTGGTATTCCCATGTTCAAAGTTGGTGGGCTTGATCCACTTAAAGTTGTGGTGCAAAAAAAAGCATCATGGGCTGTTGATGGCGAACATGCCTTATTAAGCATTCGCCCTGAAAAGATTGCGCTCAGCAAGAAGTTGCTCGAGGGATTTGATAATCACGTCACAGGAATTGTAGAGGCGATTGCCTACCAGGGGCGTTCGACCGAATATAAAATTCGTGTTGACAATAGTTTGCTTCTCCAAGTGTTTGAACAGAATGAAGAGCACTTCGTGCATGAAGAGATTGATTACTACGATGAAGTACACTTGTATTGGCAAAAAGAAAATGCAGTTTTGCTGCGCAAGTAGAGGATAATGCTAGTGAAAGAACGAATTAAAACTTGGTATGATCGCGTCTCTGATGAGACAGCATTCTTTCTTGCTAGTCCTGCTGTGATATGGCAAGTGCTGTTTTTGTATGTGCCTATTTTATTTGTAGTTAGTGCAAGTTTTTTCCGTGTATGGGGTTCGTTCCATTTGTACGATGTGACCTTAGAGCATTTTCGTGCTGTGTTTACCAGTGAGCATATCAAGGTAATTATTGCTTCGTTAGCTATATCATTGGGAACGGCGTTGACATGCCTAGTGATCGCGTATCCTGTGGCATACACACTCGTACTAAAAACACAAAAATATCGTACAATATTTTTTGCTTTGATCTCATTGCCATTTTGGACAAATTTTCTTGTGTTGGCTTATTCATGGTTTTTTGTCCTTGGCACGACAGGCGTTGTGAATCGAATCCTTATATACTTTCATATTATAAGTGAGCCCATAGCCTTTTTGAATTCTCCGTTGGCAGTTGGCATTGTCATGATTTACTGTTACTTGCCATTTATGATTATGCCGCTGTATACCTCTATGGAGCGCTTGGATATACGTCTTCTAGAAGCATCTCGTGATCTTGGGGCAACACCACGAAAAACATTTTTTGATGTAACACTTCCATTAACGATGAGCGGGATCAGAAATGGTTTTTTATTGGTGCTTGTTCCTGCATTTGGTGAGTATGCTATTCCCGCATTATTTGGCGGGGGCAAGAAGCTTTATGTTGGTACCTTGATAGCAGAGTATTTTTTGAGTCCTCGTAGCGCACCCCAGGGTGCAGCCTTTACGATTATGGGATCATGTGCACTGCTTGCAGCTATCGTGTTCTCATCTCGCCTTTTTAGAATGAGTCACGATGAGGAGGAAGAATGAACCGGTCTGATTGGATATTGCCGCTTTGGACATTGGTTTCATATGTCTTTTTGTATGTGCCAATTATCATTTTAGTGATCTATTCCTTTAATGATGCCGCGTTGTCATTTACCTGGTCAGGATTTACGACTAAATGGTATAGGCATCTTATACATGAACCAGAGCTCCTAAGAGCGCTCTACAACAGTATTGTAGTAGCGGCCTTAGCAGTGGTGTTCAGTTTGACATTGTCATTTTTGTTTGTGTTTTATAACAAACGTGCACGACTTGCGCGGTATGTTTCTCTGTTTTATGGTGGTGCGGTTTTGCCTGATATTGTCATGGCAGTTGGATTATTGAGCTTCTTTGGTTTTTTTAAGATATCATTGGGAATTACTACGCTTGTCGTGGGGCATACATTGATTGGGATAGCATTTGCACTGCCTATTATTAGGGCGCGCTTTGAAGAAATCGATGTTCGTGTTCTTGAGGCATCGGCGGATTTGGGAGCATCAGAACGACAGACTATTTTCAAGGTCTTGATTCCTATTTTACGACCAGCATTGCTTTCTGCCGGCCTGCTTGTGTTCATTATTTCTATGGATGACTTTTTGGTTTCTTTTTTTTGTACAGGAAGTGAAACACAAACCCTGCCTTTGTATATTTTTTCCATGATTCGATTGGGTGTTTCTCCTGTAATTAATGCGCTTTCAACGGTTTTACTTGCTGTGACGAGTGCTGTCGTGATGGTGTTATCAAGTTTCAATATTAAAAGCAGGATTATGGAATCATGATGGCCATTAGACGATTTTTGCTAACGCGTGGTATCCTGGCACTTTTTTGGACAGCACTCTTTCTGGGTGGCTTGTATGTTAGCCGCGTGATTCCTCGTGGTTTTTTTAAAAAAAATATTAATATCATTGCTTGGGTTGAGTTGTTGGATGCACACAAAATTGCAGAGTTCGAACGTGAAACGGGCATCCAAGTTAATATTTCGTACTATGATAATAAGGACGAGCTGTTGACCAAGTTGCAGGTCGGTGGTGGTGGCAATTATGACATGATCATTACGACGGGATATGTTGTTGATACTCTAATTCGCAAACAGATGTTGCAACCAATGGATCGATCTCGTTTATCTTTTTTGGCTGCCTTGAATCCTGCTCTTTTGCGCCATTATTATGATCCTAAAAATGAGTATTCTATTCCATATTCCTGGAGTGTGTATGGTGTTGGTGTGGATGTTCGGATGATTCCTAATTATCAAGAGATAACATGGAAAAAATTGTTTGATCCTGCGCAGCTTTCAGGGAAGCGCACTGTTATGGATGATCCTCGCGAATTATACACGATGGGAGCTTATGCATTATATGGTTCTAGTGACGCATTGAATAAGGATACATTGTATGAGGTACAGAAGCTTCTTGTAAAGCAAAAACCAGCGGTTGAAGCGTACACAGATAGTGGCAGCGCATATTTGCTTGCATCAGGGCAAACGCAGATGACAATTACAGAAGGTGCATATGTCATGCGACTCATGAATAATTACCCACATATAAAATTTTGGGTTCCTAAAGAGGGATCGTTTATGACTATTGAAAGCGTTGTGATCCCGCGATCAACAAAAAAACTTGATCGAATTTATTCTTTTATTAATTTCTTATTTAAAACCGATATTATGAAGCACCATGCACAATTATTTTATTTTTTGCCATCGCG
>JAFGJD010000010.1 GCA_016929235.1 Candidatus Babeliales bacterium
ATAAGACAAGCTCATCACGCGGAGGACCACGAAAATAGAACACGTTATACAAGAAGCAAAATCAATTTGTGAACTTGGCGCGATTGATTCAATTAATTATAATAATCCCATTACTTAATTAATAAACACTAGGCACATCATGAAACGATTTCAGTACAACAAACTATGCCGAGATAAAACACTCGATAGGTTAAAGGCTCAAAACTGTATCCCAAAATACAAAATACTATCAGGTAAAGAATATTTTTGGGAACTCAAGCTTAAGCTTAGAGAAGAATCAGAAGAAGTTATCGAAGCACAAACAAAAGATGAACTCATAAAAGAACTCGCTGATGTGAAAGAAGTATATGAAGCTATTTTATCGGAAACCGATACTTCTGAAAACTCGATAGAGAGGTATAGACAAGAAAAGACTGTTGAACGTGGCACCTTTAAATCTTTTATATATAGCGAATACGAAATATCATCACAAGAAGAGTATCTTGAGAGAATCTTTGATATGCTTGTAGAAAAATCAGAAGACGTTATCGAAGTAGAATCAAACAAATTTTCCAAAGACATCCTCATAGAAGAACTCGCTGAAGTAAAAGAAATATACGAAGCTATTTTATCGGAAAACAACGTTTCAGAAAACTCAATCGAGAAATATCGACAAGAAAAAATTGCTGAACGAGGTGCATTTAAATCAAGAATTTATATAGAATATGCAGACATGCCACCATCGGCAGCAATGTATGGCTACTGTTTAAAATGGAAAGATAAATATCCCGAACTGCCAATCGATAAATAAATAATATCTCTTCTTCTTTCGCGCATCACAAAGTATGTGTATGTTAAAGCAATAAATGCGAAGGAAGTTATATGTTTATCGATCCAAGATCTTTTAACGACTACTTTGGTCTCTCGATTTCACGTTCAATCTCATCACGCTGACGTTCATAACGTTCACGATTCCTGCGAACCTCATCTCGTGTCACCATACATCTCGGCTCTAACAATGTTTTTGAAGAACGTAAATTATTGTTAATTGCATGGACAACCCCGAGAGAATAACACTGAGCACTCTTAGCAAGTACAGCAGTACCAGGCTGCTTCGGCACAGAATTCAAAACAGCACGCAACTGTTCACAGTACTGTTTTTCGATGACGGATTGGAAAATCCTACCACCGAGACTGCGATCCCTCCCATGTATTGCAAAACCGGGTTCATCAGACCATATCATGACGGCTATTTGCTGCATTCGCCAGCAAACCCTCGTACGAAAAACATCACCCTGAGAACGCAACATCAATTTATGAAGCAATAGAGACAACTTGATACAGCGAAGCTCAAGCTCAGCTTTTCCATCCATGTCATACTGAAGTTTTGCTTGTACATAATCTTCGATCAGTTGGTCTGTCTGCTGGGACAATAACTCAAACATCGCATCATTTTCCTCAGGATGCATAGAATTTACAGGCAATGCCCATATCATACAAACAAAGAATGACAAGCATCTCATATCCATAACAAGCTCCCGCCATAGAATTCTCTCGTGGAGGTAATTTTACCACATACAAAACAGTTAATAAAAAGCATCTAAGGATAATCCCACGGTGCTCACTACTCCCTCCCGATTCAAGCGACGTACTATATTACCATTACCTTTTGCACCAAGTTCTACTATACTCACACCACACATGAACGGTTGAGTAGAGTGCGAGTCTATGTTTATTGATCGTCGTTATTTTCGATACTTTGATTGGCTAAGCTTTGGTATTACGGTACTACTGGCATGCCTAAGTCTATTATTTGTATTTAGTGCAACATACAGACCGGAACAACCCTATTCCCTCTTTTTCAAAAAACAACTGATTGGATTTTGCACAGGTTTGATTGTGTACTTTGTGTTTGCCTCTATTGATTACCGAAGCCTGACCCGATTTGGTTACTTTATGTACTTTGGCGTGCTCATTTTGCTTGCTTTTACGATTATCAAAGGCAGTATCGGCATGGGAGCTCAGCGCTGGATCAATTTAGGTGTTATTAAGTTCCAACCATCGGAACTCGTAAAACTCTTTCTTCCTGCATTTATCACGTATTATTTTTATACACAAAAAGATATCCCATCGTTTACATGGAAAGATTTTACAACGCCACTCATCGTGCTCTGCATCAGCACGTTCCTTGTTTTAAAACAACCTGATCTCGGAACTGCTATTATTATCTTTGCTCTTGGCATGCTAATGTTCTGGATTGCAGGACTATCACGCTGGTTCTTTATCGGCGGACTCATTCTTTTTCTTGTCTCTGCGCCATTATCGTGGAATATGTTGAAAGATTATCAAAAAAAACGCATTGCTGTGTTTCTTGGATACGGTGATAGTAAAAATGAACGATACCAAATAGAACAATCAAAAATATCGATTGGATCTGGTGGTTTAACAGGTAAAGGATTTTTACAAGGAACACAAAACAAACTTGCCTTCTTGCCAGAAAGCAGAACTGATTTTATCTTTTCTGTGGTTGCAGAAGAGTGGGGATTTGTTGGCACATGCATTCTCCTATTACTTTATCTCATACTGTTTATTCATCTGCTGCTTGTGATTCGTGAACTACCATTTTTCGAATTATTACTCGCCACAGGTTTGCTAACACACATAGGACTTTCTACACTCATTAATGTTGGTATGGTCATCGGATTACTTCCCATTGTTGGTATTCCGTTGCCACTCATGAGCTATGGCATTAGTCACACATGGATCACATTGGCAAGTCTTGGCTGGCTTAACGGAATCATAGTTCGACGTTTTTATATTGGAACATAAACCAGGAAATTTTATTCTTGATTGCACTGTACCAAATTCGCAAAAGCCTCAGTCACACTTATGCTCAGATACACTTGCGCGCTGGTTGTGTCAACCAGATATCTTGTGGCGTCCTACGAAAAGAGGATTACTTATTCTGAAACATGAGCACGGGATGACCACGCCCAAGCTGAGAGCGCAACTCCAAAAATGATAATGGTCCCGCCCACAAACCGCTTCCAGCGGCTTGGTGTTACTTGTGACTCATCAAGAGCTGCTAGCTCTTCTTCGCTGCGTGCCCTCTTTGCACAGAGCGCACAGACTAACGCTGTCTCAAAGCCATTCTGGAAACAACACCTGCAGACCTTATGCCCACATCCCAAGGGAACCATCACAGAACCATCAGAAACACATGAACCGCAGATGCTGCAGCGATGTGATTGTTCATACATTTTTTCTTCAAACGATACGGGCGAATCGGCAACAAGGCTACAACTTGTCAGAGCCACAATAAGGAGAAAACGTTTCTGCATAGAAAGAACTTTCCAATACGGTTACGTTACGGTAGTATTCACTAATTGGCACATAGAGTACCACGTCACTAAGCCTAGGGAAATGATCTCCATTATGGAAGAATTACAATCACTTGATCTTCTTTCACTCAGAGAAACAACCGAAGAAACCTCGCATGATTTCGTTCCTAAAACATTCGACGACTACCTAGGCCAAAGCGAACTAAAAAAAAAGCTAAGCGTCTATACAAGAGCTGCGCAAATGCGAAAAGAAGCGCTCGATCACATGCTTATCTTTGGCCCCCCGGGACTCGGTAAAACAACCCTATCTCAAATCATGGCCCACGTCATGGGCGTGGGTATCAAGATATGTAGTGGTCCCATGTTAGAGCGAACTGGTGACCTCGTTGCCCTGCTGTCAGGACTCGAACCACGCGACATTCTTTTTATCGATGAAATTCATAGACTTGCGTCCAATGTAGAAGAGGTCCTGTATAGCGCTATGGAGCATTTTCGTGTCGATGTCATCATCGGCCAAGGCGCTGGCGCAAAATCAGTTAACCTACCTATCAACCAGTTCACACTTATTGGGGCAACAACCAAAGCAGGCATGATATCAGCACCACTTCGTAGCAGGTTTGGAATCAGCGAACGCATTGATTTCTATACTCCTGATGAACTACAAGAGATTGTTATACAAAGTGCCAGGTTTCTCGAGCTTAAGCTATCAAGCGAAGCCGCCTTAATGATCGGCGCCTGTGCTCGCGGCACTCCACGTATTGCTAAAAGGATTCTGCGACGCGTACGAGATTTCGCACAGGTACAAAACAAACCCAATGCCGATGCAGCGCTTGTTCAAGAAGCTCTTTCATTTCTTGGTATTGATAATGATGGGCTCAGCAAAGTAGACAACCAATTTCTCAAAACAATCATCAACAACTTCAATGGTGGGCCAGTTGGCTTGGAAACATTGTCATCCCTAATCGGCGAAGATAAAGAGACGCTCGAAACAGTATATGAGCCATTCCTTTTGCAAAAGGGTTATCTCGAAAAGACTCCACGAGGTCGACAGATTCCGTACAAAACGTTACCTTATCTACAAAGAAAATTTTTCGGACAGACAACCGTCTTCCCTTCATAGGAGTCCTCCATGTCAGGACATTCAAAATGGGCAACCATAAAACATAAAAAGGCCGCGCTCGATGCTAAGCGTGGGAAAAAATTTACAAAGCTGATCAAGGAAATTACTGTAGCTGCCCGTACTGGCGGCGGTGATCCTACCAGCAATGCCCATCTCCGTTTATTGCTTGAAAAGGCCAAGCAAATCAACATGCCTCAAGATAATGCTAACCGCGCCATCAAACGCGGGACTGGAGAGCTACCCGGAATATCGTATGAACGATGCATGTATGAAGGATATGGCCCACACAATATAGCAGTACTTGTTGATGTGTTGACTGACAATAAAAACAAGGCTGTTGCAGAACTCCGTCATTTCTTTTCCAAGCAAAACGGAACTTTTGCCGAATCAGGCGCTGTTAGCTGGATGTTTGAAAAGCAAGGCGTCCTTAAAGGTCCTGCAACTGACATCACTGAAGACGAACTCATGGAACAATTGATTGATTACGATGTTAGTGATATCACGATTGATGACGGAACTTACATTGTATACTGTGCGCCAACATCGTTAGATAAAATTCGGCAAGTGTTGACGCAGCTTGGACGCGCGGTAGAACATGCGGAGCTCGAGTGGGTACCAAAAAATTCTCTATCACTCTCTGATGAGCACGCACAGACGGCCATGGACTTTTTGAGTGGCCTTGAAGACTTAGATGACGTGCAAAACGTGTATACAAATCTAGAATAATCGAGGAAAAGAATGATCCAAAGTATGACCGGTTTTGCAACAAAAACCGTAACACTCTCCCTGCCCAATGATGAAACCGTTGATCTGACATTTCAGTTAAAGTCTCTAAACTCACGATTCTTTGAGTGTACATGTAAACTGCCAGTCGCGCTTTCGTCGATGGAAACCGATCTGATTCAACTTCTCAAAAAACATCTCAAGCGTGGCCATGTGTTCTTTTCAGTTACGGCAAACAACCAAACTTTACTGCGCGGGCCGATCCAGCCAAGTATGTCAGTTGCAGAGGCATATATTGATGCAGCAAATGCATTACAAGAAGCGTTTGATATCCCTGGTGATCTTACTGTATCTACCTTACTACAACTACCCAATGTATTGAGCATCCATGATCAAGGGCTCGATCAGTCAGTGACTGAAAAAATTCAGGATATTATTCACGATCTCTTACGCAAGCTCATTGAACGTCGTCAACAAGAAGGCGATGCCATGCTTAAGGACCTCGAAGATCGCCATGCCATCCTTCAAGAAGCGATTACTGATATTGAGACCCATGCAGAAAAAATTATGGCAGAGAAAAAAGAGTCTATAGCACATATGCTGCATGAACTGAATAAGAGCGATTCAAAAGAATCAGACAATCATCGTTCGACGATGTATTACGAACTTAATAAGGTCGACATCAACGAAGAAATTGTTCGATTCAAAAGTCACCTAAAAACACTTCACAAGGTATTCTCGTCAGCTCAAGTTGAAAAAGGAAAACATCTCGATTTTATCCTCCAAGAGCTAGCTCGCGAAACAAACACAATTGCAGCAAAAGCATCAAGTGCTCTTTTAAGTGAACGAGCTGTAACAATAAAAGTTGAGTTAGAAAAAATCCGCGAGCAAACACAAAATATCGTATAGCATGGATACACAGTTCACCCATCTTCACCTTCATACAGAGTTCTCTCTGCTTGATGGTGCCAATCGCTTGGACAAACTTGTCGCACTCGCCAAAGAGCAAGGTCTAAAATCACTTGCCATCACTGACCATGGCAACATCTTTGGTGCAGTAAAATTTTTTCAACTGTGTAAAAAAGCGGGAATTAAACCAATCCTTGGCATAGAAGCATATTTCACCGAGGATATCAGTGTTAAATCAGCACATAACAAGTATTATCATCTCCTGTTACTTGTGCAAAACGAACACGGTTACAAAAATTTGTGCAAGCTTATCGCACACTCATACCAGGACGGCTTTTACTTTAAACCACGTATCGACTATGCATTACTAAAACAACATTCAGATGGGCTCATTGCGTCGACTGCGTGTCTTGGCGGGCACATTCCACAATTACTCAAACAAGGTAATCGTGAACAAGCATTAGAAAAAATAGATTGGTTCATTGACATATTTGGCCAGGATCGATTCTTTCTTGAAGTGCAACCCGCAAAGATTCCCGATGTTGTCTTTGAACGTAGTGAACAAGCACAAGAACAACATGCATTAAATATGCAATTGCTTGAGTTAGCAAAAGAAAAAAATCTCAAAGTGATTGCTACCTGTGATTGCCATTATCTAACACGCGAAGACCGCGAAGCACATGAAGTGATGTTGTGTATTCAAACACATCACAAAATAACTGATCCTGATCGTTTTTCGTTCGGTGATGCACGCGTACATATGCGCACTGTTGAGGAGATGCTTGCAGCATTTCCTGATAATCCAGAGGTTGTGTGGAATACTGGTTTTGTTGCCGACCAATGTTCCTTTGAGTTTGAAACTGGCAAACTTTTTTTTCCTGATTTCGCAATTCCAGAAGAACACACACCAGAATCATACTTTACAAAATTATGCCAAACAGGTCTGGAGACGTTGATTACCAACGGTCGTATTCCAAAACATAATCTTCAAGCATATCGGGATCGGCTCGATGAAGAGATGAAGCTGATCATCAATATGGGATTTGTAGGCTACTTTTTGATCGTAAGTGACTTTATCATGTGGGCACGTCGTAACGACATTCCTGTCGGGCCAGGCAGAGGATCGGCTGCGGGATCGCTTGTTGCATGGACACTCGAAATCACAAACGTTGACCCAATTGAATACAACCTCCTGTTTGAACGGTTTTTAAATCCTGAACGAATCTCAATGCCTGATATCGATATTGATTTTTGTATTGAAGGTCGTGAAAAAGTTATTCAATACATTCGTGATTTTTACGGACACGACAAAGTCTGTCAGATCATCACGTTTGGAACCATGATGGCTAAGGGTGTAGTTAAAGATGTTGCCCGTGTCTTAGGGATTCCTTTTGAAGACTCCAATATGATCACGGGTATGATTCCAGATCAATTAAAGATCTCATTAAATGAAGCACTCGAACAAGAACCTCGGCTACAAGAATTGATCGATAGTAACCCAACAATTGCAAAACTGTTTGACCTTGCAAAACGGCTTGAAGGCCTAACACGGCATGCATCAAAGCATGCAGCTGGTATTGTGATCTCACCTGATCCTATTGCAGAAATGTTACCCGTCTATGTTCCACCAAAAACAACCGAATTGGTAACTCAGTATGCAATGACAGAACTAGAATCGATTGGATTTTTAAAGATTGATTTGTTGGGATTAAAAAACTTAACACTCATCAAAAACGCATTGGCGTTGATTGAAAAAAACTACAATATCCAACTTGATATCGACAAGCTACCGCTTGATGATGAAAAAACATTCCAACTGATCTGTGCAGGGAATACAACAGGAGTATTCCAATTAGAGTCTGATGGCTTGAAAGAAGTGTTACGCAAATTGCAACCGGAGAAATTCGAGGACATCATTGCAGTCAATGCATTGTACCGACCAGGACCATTGGGGTCGGGCATGGTTGATGATTTTATCGCTCGTCGACACGGCCGACAAAAGATCACGTATCTATTTCCCGAACTGGAACCGGTATTACGCGAAACGTACGGCGTCATTGTGTACCAAGAACAGGTCATGAAAATTGCATCCGCCATTGCGGGATACTCGCTCGGGCAAGCAGATATCCTACGGAAAGCAATGGGGAAAAAGAAGGTCGAAGTCATGGCACAACAACGCGAACTCTTTTTAAAGGGTTCCGTTGAACGAGGTTTTGATGAAAAGAAGGCCGGAGAACTGTTTGATTTGATGGCATATTTTGCAGGATATGGTTTCAACAAATCACACTCGACTGCATATGCAACCATTGCATACCAAACAGCATATTTAAAAGCAAACTACGCACCTGAGTTCATGGCGTGTCTGATCTCTCTTGAAGCAACGCACGCAGAAAAAATGTCCTTCTATCTTCAAGAAGCAAAAGATATGAATATTCCAATCTTACCGCCATCGATCAATCGTTCACGCATTGATTTTGATGTCGAAACTGGAAAAATTATCTTTGGATTACGTGGCATCAAGAACGTTGGACTTACAGCACTTGAAAATATTATCGCAGAACGAGATAAAGAACCATTCTTTGATTTATTGGATTTTTGCAAACGAATTGATCTACGAACAGCAAATAAACGTGTTATCGAAAGCCTCATTTGTGCTGGAACTTTTGATGATCTGGCAGGAAATCGCGCACAACAGATGAATGAACTCCAACTCATAATCGATCGTGCAAGCGCACATAAAAAATCTGCCGAGACCGGACAGATGGGTTTATTTGAAATGCCAATACAACAGGCTAACTCGCACATAAAAGAAGCATATGCTTACCAAGCCTTACCAGAATGGGATAACAAAACCAAGTTGGAAAAAGAACAACAAGTCGTTGGGTTCTATTTAAGCGCGCATCCACTTGATTCGTATAAGCAGTATTTTACTTGGTTATCACTTTCATCATTTGCAACCACACTCCAAAAAACACAAACATATATGGGTAACAAGGAGCCAATGGTATGTGGTGGTGGACTACTCAAAACATCGCGCACTATCACCACTAAAAAAGGTGATCGCATGGCGTTCATACAATTGGAGGATCAAACCTCCAAGGCTGAGATCGTTCTGTTCCCACGTCTTTTTAAAAAGGTAGAAGTCTGGCTAACACAGTATCATGTGTTCATTGTCAAAGGTGCTATCGATTTAAGTTCGCCACATTTGTGCAAAATTAAGGCAACGGATCTTGTTCCAGCAGAGCTGTTCTTTGAACAGTGGCCATCGATTGAACGGGTCACGTTGACACTTCCTGTGCATAATGTTGCTGGAGCGCTCAAGGAACTCAGTGACGTTGTTACACCTGGGAAAATTCCACTTTCGCTTCGTTTACAAGAAAATGGCAAAACACTACATATTACAACCAAGAAAAAAATCGCGGTCGACCAGGCAGCACTAGAGAAGCTGCGCACACATCATATCGCTACACAAATAACCATATAATATTAGAGTGCTACATTGCCCTGATGCATGTAGTTGAATGCTTCTGTGTACAGGGGCTTGTTAACCATCTCGAGCATGGTCAAGAACGTTTGTAACAGTCGTTGTTGTTTGGCAAGCAAATAGGTATCAATCAGTTTAGTAACATGTACCATAAGTACTGATGTAATACCTGGTTTTTCTTTGGACCAGTTTTGAATCAGTTCTTGATGCACGGTAGAAAACTTGCTTACAGAATCGGTGCCATCGACTTTTTGCAGCAACCATGACACCAATTCAAAGTGATGGTTCTCCATGAGCAGACGCATCAGTCGTTCGGTTGCATGTATTAATCTTGGTTCATTCTGACCAGCGCTATAGATCTCAAGCATACGCTCAACCGCTTCTTTATCGACAGGTTCCAACATGACTAAATGTTCATACACAGCGATTGCTTCATTCATGCGACCTTGCTTCTGGTACAGAAGTGCAGCGTCAACGTAATGATCAAATGCAGTAACATCTTGAAACGAAAGAAGGATATCTCCCTGCAACTGTTCTACAAATGCTTTATCATCAAGAGAATGAGCAAGAAGACGGTACATAGCAAGAGCTCGCTCCTTTTCTCCCCGCGATACGAACTCAGCTAATTTGAACCATGCGACTGTATATTTTTCAGACAAGAGTTGCTTCATTCTCTCCTGCTCCTCTTCACCTTCCAGACCGCAAAACGATATCAGAAGCTTCCTTTTTCAACCGCTACCGCCCTACCACCATAGTATAATCAGCCCAAGAAAAAAAGGGATAAGAAAAAAAATGGTGCCGGGGGTCGGAATCGAACCAACGACACAGAGCTCTTCAGGCTCCTGCTCTACCACTGAGCTACCCCGGCACATGCGCAATATACGCAAAAAGATGGACTATAATGGTGCCTTTGTCAATAAAGACACCATACCCTCACGTCCCCTTATCTAGAGTTCCTAAGATGGTTGATTAGTTGAGGATAATAGACATCATCTGAAAGCCAGCGCCGACTAAACAAAAACCATGGAAAACATTGAAGCTTGATGAGTAAATTGGTCCAAGTAAATCCATGATAATCTCTGTGAGGCTCCCCAAATGCCTTAGCTTCAACTTTCTTCATCCAGCTAATCATATCATGCGTATTATCAAGCACCGCTGCAGTCTCGGCAAAGAGCTTGCGACGTCGATAGCGAAAATATCCAGGAACAGCCGCACGAGAAATCGCAAATTTTGCCAAATCATTACGACCTGGAGTCACTGCAAGTATAAAAATTTTTGACATGATTCCCGATAAAAAACCTATTAACCACACCTTGCCGAACCCAATACCCTTGATCGATGCAATTAAAAGGTAACCAAATAGCGCACGCTTTTCTCGGTCATTGAACATCTTTATAAATTGTTCATGAACATCAACTCTTATGGCATGCTTATAAGACACAACACGTATACCGAGCGGACCAAGGCAATTCGTTCCCGTGTAAATAGTAAGGTCAATAGATCGATCATCAAATCCAAGTTCATTCCTGGTAGTCATAAAAAGGGCCAAAAGTTGATCTCGAGTCGTATCCACTGCTTCCGTACGCACTTCTACCTTCGCCAAAAGGACCGGGGAGAATATATATGTCGTAAGAACTACCAATGCCAACATGCTTTTTTTCATACTCAGATCCTTCACGGCTTGGAGAAAACAACTTAAGGTTGAGATACTACCTATAGAACAAAAATAATCAACTATTACACAGCTTTATTGAAGCAAATATGAAGCACAGACACCACATTCTCTGTTTCCACGCGCAAAGCAATCATCACAAATAAAGTGAGGGTAACGCTCCATATCTTGGGGCGTTCTTCCCTCAACCCACATCCGCCGCACCTGATTCCACTGAGCATTTTGTGGACATTCACACCAGTGCATTCCACCACGCTCAAAATGCACTGCGCAATACGGACAACGCTCACTGATTGCGTGGGTAAATGTTTTACCCTGTTGATGGCCACCTTTCGCGGTTATGGTTGTTGTTAGTCTAGGATGGCGACGAGGCTGTCCTGTAGACATTGCCTGGGGATAAACTTGAGCCACAGTCCCTTCACCACGCCCCCCTCTAGTAACCGCTGATGATTCATCAGCAACCATAAGCAAGTTCTCACGCTTTCTCCATAAGGCTGCTGCAGCAATACCCAATCCCGTCACGATGGTACCCAGCGTAGCTAGACGATATGATGAACGGCCATGGTTCTCCGTTGCATATCGTTCTTGATTCTGAGTTGTAATATCGCTATGTGCATCTAGTCCTGCACATGACATGAAACACAAAAGAATTCCTAGATAGTGTTTATACATGATTCATTCCTATTCACTATGTATTGTTGATTCTGGGTGTAGGTACTTGTACGAACTTTGTAGTGATTGTGCTCGTTGCGTCCATGAAGGCATTCGCCCATAAAGCCCCGATAAAAGACGCGTCAAGAGCCAAGATTGATTTTTCCCTTCTTCCGCTAAAATTGCTCTTCTTGTTAGGTACGCCAAGTATGCAGGGACATCTTGAATCTCCGCTGCGATTCTATAATCTCCATAACGAACCCTTGCTCGATTCATTGCACACACCAGTAGCGGCCACACCACAAACAAGAATTTTTTCTTTAAGCCATACCAATGTAAAAGTGGCAACACTAACAGCCCGCCTACTACAGACATCGTTGTTGATTGTCGAAGTTGTGTAAGCGCCAGCACAAGACATGTCCACTGTTCCTGAACACTATAGAGGTCCAATACAGAGGGGTTGACGACAAGCTTACTAGATCCAATCATGAAAAAGGGTTCATGTGGATCATGCCAACGTGCGCTTAACGCTGGAGATACATGCTCAAACTCTAGGTATTCAATATTGTGCTTCGTACACACATCTGCGACAAGATCACACACTTCCTGTGTAAGAGGCTCTTTATCACTGGAAAGCTCTATGATTATTTTTGAGGAAAAGAGATAGCTCGTGGCGTACACTCCAGAAGAATAAAGCAGTATGAAACTAATGATCTTTATAGCATATCTCACAAACCTACACCCCTTCTCTACAGAATGGACATTGGTGACGCGCTGCTATGGCGGGAGCACAGGTGTGACAGACAACATGGGCATCGCCGCCTTGTTCTGGCCTGTGTATTACATGGAAATCGCTTGCGTTATCATACGTGTTCGCACAAAGAATACACTCCAGAGTAGTACCTTCTCCTCGTAGTCTCTGAAAGTCAGCCTCTGCCAAAACTTGAAAGCCATGATCGGTTCTTCGTGGAGCCGCTACCGTATCTCTCTCGGTGGAAATCATCCCCTCGAATATTCTTGCAATAGGATCTTGCGCTTCGCGGTTCTGCCTACCCACATCATCTTGCTCAGCCCTCCTGATAAGATCCTGAGCATCATGAAACTCTACGCCTCTTCGTGTTAATTCACCTAAAATTTCTGCTAGTCTATTACCTTCGTTATCCAGATCGGGATGTAAAATCAACTTTCTAATATCTCGCCTACTCATATTTACCGCTTGATATACTTGCTCTAATCCTTGCATTGTACGAATCCGACGCGTTGCCCGATCCTGCGCTTGTGTCAAACGTACCTGTTCTGCTTCAGAAAGCTGTGCAGGCCCAGCCGGCAGTACAGGTGCTTGTGCTGCAATGTCCTGTTCAGCCGCCGCTTCTAATGTATGCATGAAAATGGCCATCAAAAACTCATTCGGTTGCCCTTCTAATACGACACGATCGGCTCTTACCCTAGCACCAGCTAATGCACGCCCAAACAGCTCCAAGTCACGCCATGCCGACGGTAACGCATCTTCCGGCTCAAATTGCTGCATCGCTAGTTCATCTGACAAATCTGTATCTTCTATATCTGATGGACCTGATTCACTGTCCGCTGCTCGTTCACCTCCTGATCCTGGGGCTACACGAGAAGCTGGAGCCAGAAGCCTATCTTGATGCCGCTCACTATCTTGTCTTACCCGCGTACTATCGCATCTTTTAGACATTAATGAGCATATACTCAAAACACCACCTATAAGGAGAATATCAGTTAATCCCTCACGACATGCCATTACCCAACGCAACAATTTCCAATTATTCTGCACCCCAACATCAGATACTTGCGCAGTAGCGGCAGCTTCCTGAAGCACTACGATATCTTGTTTAGACACAACGTCCCTGGCTGCTGCGCAAGCAATCCCTAAAGTCGCGAGCACAAAGAAAATAAAACGAGACACGAAAGTCATATAACAACCACCCTGATGATTTACGCCAAAAAAATAAGACTTTTGCCCAGTATAAAGGAAAAATCGCCATTCCGGAAATACGAAACTGACATTAGACTACGAACCTCGCAAGCTCCCCCTACTACCCTTCTTGATGCAAGGACTGGTAAGAGAACGTTGCAATGACTCAACAATATCATCAAGCGGCGGACTAATGTGGTATAAACGCCATATCCGCCTAGGCTAGACGTTCATCATGTGCCACAGAGCACATAACATCTGAAAATATCCCAAGGGACAAAATCATTAACAGGAAAATCATACTACGACTTTCAACAACAAATTTTACGAGCAAATCCATTATACAAGGGGAAAGCAACGATTGCTAACAGTAGGATCCTCTGATACGATAAACGACATTCTGGCATCCGACGACCACCCTTAATACTATGGAAAACTTATGGCGTCTTTAAAGCATGATATAGAAACAACACACAAGGAGTTTTCGAGAGCCCTTGATCAAGCAACCACACTAGAAGCGCTTGAACAAATCCGTATCACCTTTTTGGGCCGGAATGGATCAATCGCAAATATCATGGCCATCTTCAAGCAGCTTCCCATCGAAGAGAAGCGCGCCTACGGCCCGCTACTACAAGAGCTTAAGAAAAAGACTCAAGAACTTTTTGACGCCAAGAAGATCACCCTAGAATCACAAGCGCATGCATATGAGGAAAAGCTTACACAGCAATTCGATGTAACCGCATACAAATCAGAGCCATCAGCAGGAACACTACATCCGTATTCCAGTATTCTCGAAGAAATCGAAAACGTTTTTATCTCAATGGGGTTCACGGTTACCGAAGGTCCCGAAGTAGAAACTGATTATCGAAACTTTGAAGCACTCAACATCCCGAAAGATCATCCAGCTCGCGATATGCAAGATACATTCTGGATCGATGTACCTGGACTACTAATGCGTACACATACATCTACAGTTCAAATAAAAACAATGGAATCGCAGCAGCCACCGATTGCTATCCTTGCATCGGGACGCGTGTATCGACACGAAGCAACTGATGCATCACACGACTATATGTTTGTACAAACAGAAGGTCTTGTCGTTGATAAAAACATCTCAGTAGCGAACTTGTTTGCAACCACAGAAACATTCTTACAAGCAATCTTTAGAAACAAAAGCATCAAGACTCGTGTGCGGCCAGGATACTTTCCATTCGTAGAACCAGGGATTGAAATTGATATGTCCTGCCCATTCTGCACAACCGGATGTTCCGTCTGTAAAAAAACGACTTGGATCGAAGCAGTTGGCGCAGGATTAGTACATCCCAATGTATTGCGTATGAGTGGTATTGATCCTGATGTGTACTCTGGATTTGCATTTGGATTCGGAACTATTCGACTTACTATGTTACGACATGGCATCAATGACATTCGATTACTTCATTCCAACAAGCTCGATTTCTTACGCCAGTTTTGACTTCGCGACCTAGGTTCGATAGTCTGTCAAACGTTCATCTGAGTTGCGCATCATCTAAAGGAGTATGATGATGGAAATTACCAAGGCAATTATACCTGCTGCTGGTCTTGGAACTCGTTTTCTTCCGTATACAAAAGCAATCCCAAAAGAGATGCTACCGCTTCTCGACCGTCCCGCCTTGCAATGGATCGTCGAGGAAGGTGTCGCATCGGATATCAAAAACTTTCTTATAATCACATCAAAAGGCAAGGAATCACTTGCGGACCACTTTGATGGTTCACACGAACTTGAACTAATTCTCAAAGAACGCGGCAAAGAAAGCTTTCTTTCTTCCTTGAGTAGCATCAATCGAAATGCACAGTTTTCTTATATTCGCCAACAAGATCCACTCGGACTCGGTCATGCCGTCAGCCTTGCACGGCATGCAATTGGCAAAGAATATTTTGGTGTCTTTTTGCCAGACGATATCATTATTGGCAGGCAACCAGGACTTGCGCAATTGATTCGTATCGCTCGTCAAGAAAAAGGCTCCGTTATTGCAGTGCAAGAAGTCCCAGCAGATTGTGTCTCATCATACGGCATCGTTGCGGTAAAAAAACAAATCACTCCACATTTATATCAAGCATCACATCTGGTTGAAAAACCAGCCAAAAAGGATGCTCCTTCAAATCTTGCCATCATCGGTCGGTATGTACTTTCACATAAAGTGTTCAACTCTCTCGACGAGATCACTCCGTACGCAGTTGGAGAAATTCAGCTCACCGATGCTATTAGTCACATGATGAAAAACAACGAGAAAGTATTTGCATACAAAGTCCAAGGAACACGCTACGATATCGGAAATCCGCTCGGCTGGCTTAAGGCAACGATTGGAATTTCTCTCCAAGACGAATTCTATGGACCACACATCAAAAAATACCTGAAGGATCTTGATACGATTAATTCGTTCATCTATGACCCAACTAAACATATCGAACACACGCTCTAGATCAACCCTGGACCAATAAACCCGCTAGTCGCCTAGGCCTTTTGGTGGTTTACCATTAATTCATTGCTATTAGAAAACATCTATTCGTATCATTAAGAGTGAGCCCAGTAAAACATCATGTTATGAGGGGACCAGGGAATGAAGTACGGGAAATGCTTGAGTCTAGGACTCGTTATTACCTTTATTAGCGGTATAATTGGATGCCCAACCTGTGTTGGTCTCATTGATCCAGAAGCTCCCGAGCTCTTCAGCCAAGAATTCTATGAAACGCACTCAAGAACAGTGGTTTCCTTAATACAGAATAAGCTGCTAGCCAAAGAAGGAGAGTGGGATGAAAGCACAGAAGAAGCATCTTTTGATGACAGTGATGCTCACGGCGATCATAATACAACCAAGGATTAATGGTGCTATTGGCTGTATCGATACAAGTTTCCATACCAAAAAAGTTGCCAAGAACTATTACGAGCAGCTTGAACCAAGCTTACGTTCTGGTGTAACAGTTTTAGAAAATCTTGATGCATATCCAACCGACTTTAAAGAACCACACCCAGTCTGGTGCACCTGTCCATGTGAACAGTACAAAAAAACATCCAAATCGGGACGCTGCACCAAGTGTCTACATTTTGGCAGAATCGATCGCACATCTCTTCAGAACAACAAAGAGGAAAGCTCTCTACATTTTCCACTTTTATCTGCAATCGTTAAACGAAGAGAAATACAACAAAAGCATTAATATTTCTTGAGTAAAAAAGTTAGCACAGCATCGGGATTGAGTGATAGTGAATCAATTCCCCACTTGATTAAATTTCGTGCTATCTCAGGATGATCAGAAGGCGCCTGTCCACAAATGCCAATGTACGATTTACTTTGTTTTGCTGTGGCAATCGCTTGCTCCATAAGCGCAAGGACTGCGGTATTATTTTCATCGTCAATGTTCGCAACCAATTCAGAATCACGATCAATGCCAAGCGTTAATTGCGTAAGATCATTAGAACCAATCGAAAATCCATCAAACAATCGCACATACTCCTTGAGATCGTGCACATTGGCAGGCAGCTCACACATCATAAAGATCTTCTGTATCTTACTTCGTTCGAGCCCCTGAGCTGCAATGATTTTGAGCACTTCTCGTGCTTCTTTGACAGTCCGCACAAAGGGAACCATGACATGCACGTTATCAAATCCCATAACCTCACGCACACGCCTCATCGCCGCACATTCAAGTACAAATGCATCCTTGTATAAAGGACTATAATATCGTGATGCACCGCGCAGCCCCAACATTGGATTTGCTTCAATCGGCTCAAAAAATTCACCACCAATTAAATTGCGATACTCATTACTCTTGAAATCAGAAAACCGAACCAAGACAGGCCTAGGATAAAAAGCGGCTGCAATAGTGCCAACCTCTTGTGATAGCCGCTCAATAAAATATGCTTTACCACTCGTGTATGGCGCTGTAAGAGTATTAATTTTTTTACGGGTTACCACATCCATCTTGCTGATATTCAGTAATGCCATTGGATGCACTTTAATTCCGTCGGTAATGATAAATTCAATACGAGCCAATCCAACACCGGCTACCGGCAACGAAGACAGTGCATACGCGCGATCTGGCACCCCAAGATTAATCATGATATCAACAGGCGGTTTTTTAAGCTTCTTGATGGCAATTTGTTTTTTTATGAACTTCACAGCACCCTGATACACGTACCCTGTTTTACCCTGACTACAATCAACCGTAACTTTTTTTGCTTGTTTAAGTTTCTGTAGTGCACCTTCAACGCCAACAAGCGCAGGTATCCCCAACTCACGACTAACAATCGCCGCATGACACGTTGCGCCTCCGCTTTCAGTAATGATTGCAGCTGCTTTTTTCATGACAGGAACCCAATCTGGATCAGTCATGCGAGTAACAATAATGTCGCCCTGTTTAACTATGTGCATCTGTTTGCTGCTGCGTATCACTCGAGAAGTGCCAGTCGCAATTCCCTGTCCTATACTTGTACCATGCGCTAATATACGAGGTTGCTTACTCTCAAGCTCATATCGCGTATAGGTTACGTCTTTCTTGTTTTGACTATGAATCGTCTCAGGTCGAGCCTGGAGAATATATAATTTTCCATCTCTTCCGTCTTGCGCCCATTCAATATCCATAGGCATCCAACGCTTATATGCTTCCGTATAACTTTTTTCAATTACTATAGCGTATTCTGCTAGTTGTAAGATCTGCGTATCGGTAAGACAAAATGCTTGCTGTTTTTGCCGTGATACTGCTACAGGCTTAATCGTTGTAAATCCTCTACGATTCGCATACACATATTTTTTTGTTTTTGCACCTAATTTCTTTTTCACAATAGGTTGCTTCTTTTGTACAAGCATTGGTTTGTAGACACAATATTCATCGGGAATAATTTTCCCCTGAACTAACATTTCTCCAAGTCCATAGGTCGCATCAATAAGAACACTATCTTTAAATCCGCTCTCAGTATCAATCGAAAACATGACTCCAGATGTCGCCAAATCCGCACGCACCATCTTCTGTATACCCACAGAAATAGCCATACTAAAATGGTCAAAGCCTTTTTCTAGACGATAAACAATTGCACGATCAGTAAAAAGCGAGGCCATACTTTTTTTACATGCATGAATCACATGTTCAGCACCAGTCACATTCAAAAACGTTTCTTGTTGTCCCGCAAATGATGCTTCGGGAGAGTCTTCTGCTGTCGCTGAAGATCGTACTGCAACATCGCACTCCTTCATATGATATTGCTTGCACAATGCATGATATGCATCCGTGATCTCTTGCTCTAAATCCTCTGGGAACATCACCTGTTCAATGAGACGGCGAGCCTTTTTACCTGCAATTCTGACCGCCGATACATTATGTGATGATGCGAGGGGTTTCATGGTGCTTTGAAGCTGCTCAAGTATTTTATTGTGTTCTATCACATACCAATACGCATCTGCAGTAAGTGCAAATCCATGCGGAACCAACACCCCCTCGCGAGAGAGAGTTTGGATCATGTACCCCAGCGATGCATTTTTACCACCAACCTTTTTGACATCTTTTAGTGAAATCTGGTCCAATGGTTTTACATAGTTCATAACTATTCCCCATCGTTAATCAATAATTGGATCACCCATCATAGATGTTCTAGTAAACGTGTCTGACGCAATGATATGACCACCCGCAGCATCCATAACCTGCTGTTTTGTTGCACCCTCTGGCAAGTCTAACATTGTATCAAGTGCGTATAGAGAAAAGTGACAATAATGAATCTGTCCCGATGGAGAACAGGGACCCCGATACCCAATAGTCCCAAAACTATTTTTCCCTTGAACCGCTTCCTTGGGAAGGGCAGTGCCCCCCTGTTCTAGCGTCATGGTCATTGCAGGAATATTAAAAACTAACCAATGAACAAAGGCATCAGGCCTGTTCTTGATATCGCGATCTTCAACAAGAACAATAAAGCTTTTTGTCCGTAGAGGTACACCCCTCCATACAAGTGCTGGAGCAATATTTTTACCAATACAGGTAAATTTTTGAGGGATCACCTTGCCCTGTATAAGATCAGGACTTGCTAACGTAAGCTCCGTTTTTTCCATAACGGCATCCCTGACCCGATCCCACCACGATGCTTCCACATGTGCAACAGAACATGCCACAATTATTATTTGCAACAAACGTTTCATAGTCACTCCCTTTTGTTTCCTAACAAGAACTTTGGCTGAGTATACCTCTATCGTTTCTCATTTAGAAAGAGAACCACAAACCAACCTATAGATTTTCAACAAGGCACATGCTACAGTGTCACGACTCCACACAATGGCTTATATTGCCGTTGTATCAGGTAGAGTCATTGAAAAGGATCGCTTGTATGCAGCCGCTCATCTTTGTTGTTTATGACGGAATCAAGAATTCTGTTTTCCACAGCCAGGTACTTGCTCCTTTGCTCAAACGTCTCCAAAAAAATCCCGACCAAAAGATTATCATTGTTAGTTTTGAACGGGCACGTCCCTGTAAAATACCATCCTTTTTCGCGAGTGGCGCAAGTAATTATGTACAACTTATTTACCTAAAACGATTACCCTTCCTTAGTAAATTCAGCTTGTGGCATTCGGTATGGAAATTAAAACAACTCTTGCGACGCTACAACGAATATGAGCTGATTGCACGAGGCCCATTAGCAGGATGGATCTGTGTTCACAGCATGCATAAAAATGCATGCAAGCACCTTACTATTCAAGCTCGTGGGATCTTAGCTGAAGAATACAAAATGGCACATACATCTCGAAATCTGTTCCATCACTGGCGCGCTCGTAAGTTGTTCGAAATAGAGCGCGAAGTCTATCATGATTATGCTCATGGCCTTAAGCTGCACATTGAGGCAGTTAGTCCTGCCTTGTGCAAATATCTTATCAGTACCTACCACGCACCGTATGAACAAATGGATATTGCTCGCTATGACATTCCCGACCCGATTCCCGTAGAAGACATAATTGCGTGGCGCTATAAAATCAGAAAAGAACTCGGAGTCACCGATACAACCCACGTATACTGCTACAACGGATCAACAAAGCCATGGCAATGCCTTGAAGAAACCGTCAATTACTTTAAGGACGCATATAACCGATATCCTAATAGCTTTCTCTTATTGCTCACCCATGATACCAAGGCATGCAAAGTCATTGTAGGAAAGGCTCGTCTCGATGAAACGACATATCAGATCATCAGCACAAAACATGAAGATATTTATACATATCTTGCGGCATGTGATGTGGGATTAATTTTCAGAAAAGCATCACCAGTAAACTGGGTTGCTCGTCCTACCAAAGCACTAGAATATCAGGCCGCAGGCTTGCGCATCGTTCACAACAATACCGTTGATTGGTTAATCAAACACACTATTTCACTTGAGAAGCAGGTATGAGCTCCTGCATATCTTCTTCATTTAAAACACGCATAGCCAGAACATTATCAAAGCTCAATGAAATATCAACATAGCAGACTTCAGGATCCATCGTATGTTCTTCAAGCGTTATGAAGTCAGCATCATGTCCACAAACTTTCTTAACCTGCAATAAGATGGTTTTACCTTCATCATTAGCAAAGATACGATACTCCTTACATATAACCGCTAATGATGTATCTTCTGTCACGCGAAGAGGAAGATATCGACCAATACTCATGTTACCAGCATCAACAACAATCAATTGGTCATCTCTGGATGCTCGTGGTGGAACAAGATGAGGATTCGGAGAATCTTTGTATGCAGGAATCACCGCACCCTCTTCAAATAAGATGGAAGCACTCGTGGATCCGTTTGTAATAGACCGCAAAATCGCAGCTTCCACACCAAAAGTAACGCAAACAAACACAATGGCACAAAGAGTTTTCATGCTACTCTCCTTTTTCAAAAAGTAACATAATCCAATAGCCCAATACAACAAGATCTCTAGATAAACAAGCTTGCAATCATTGCTGAAAGTAAATTAGATAACGATCCGCCAAGAAGCGCACGAAGACCAAGCTCGCTCAACCAGGAGCGCTTACTTGGAACCAATACGCCAATGCCACCAATTTGGATGCCAATGCAGGAGAAGTTCGAGAACCCACATAACGCATAAGTCACGATAGAAATCGTGCGAGCAGACAAAGTTGTTTTGAGCATTTCACCGTATGCGACAAACTCATTGACCGTCAACTTAGTTCCCAAAAGCGCACCCACTTGTAATGCTTCATCTCCGGTAAAACCAAGAAGATAACTAAACGGAGCAAACACATATGAGAAAATAGCGTTCAAGCTCAATGTAGGGACAGCCGCTGTTATGCCTAAAATATTGTATGCCATACCAATACCATCTGAGCACAAAGCAAGAAGTGAATTAATTAAAGCAATCAGCGCAATGAAAGAGATCAGCATTGCACCAACATTCAGCGCCAAATACATCCCATCCGTTGTCCCTTGCGAGATCGCCTCAAGGACATTACCGGCCGATGATTCAAACGTTACATCCGCGTCTTTTGCGGTCTTAGATCGTTCGGTTTCAGGATATAACATTTTAGCAATAATGAGCGAACCAGGAATTGCCATGACACTGGCAGATAACAAATGCTCAGTTGGAACACCCATACTTGCAAATACAACAAGTATAGAACCACTAATCGTTGCCATACCACTGACCATCACCACAAGCATCTCGGACTTGGTCATGCTAGCAAGATAGTTTTTTACCAACAGCGGGGCCTCAGTTTGTCCCAAGAAGCTATTCGATATTGCGCACAACGTTTCTGATCCTGACGTACCAAGTAATGGACGCACAACAGCACTAATGCCCTTTACTACCCATTGCACAATACCAATGTGAAATAGAAGTGCCATGAATGCGCCAAAAAAAACAATGATCGGAAGCACTTGGAAAGCAAAAATAACCCCCAACGATCCATCCCCAACTCCACCAAAAACAAATGATACACCTGCTTGCGCAAATCCATACAAACTTGATACACCGTCAGCAATCACACCGATGACACTTTTACCGACACTCGTTTTAAGTGCAACAAACGCCAACACAAATTGTAGCAATAAACCCTGAACCACAAGTTTAAAGTTCACCGCAGAACGTTTTTTTGAGAAGGACCACGCAACACCCAAAATGACCATGATACCAAGTATATTCATGTAACGGTTATACTCCGTCATGTAGGAAAAGAATGACATAAAGAAACCCTTTGGCTTTGAAAAAGTGATACGAATTAGATGGAGTATAGAAGTGTTGTGCGGTTAGCACAAGGCGAAAGATATTGTTGAAGATTTAGAGATATTTACACTACTTTGCCGTTCTTTTTTCTTTTATTGTGTAGTGCAATCTACCGACGCCATTGTGCCATTGCTAGTAAACGGCCACACCCATAATTTGAGATTCGCACTTAGCATGCTCATAGTAAGTATAACAACGATACAAGTTTAAGATTTTAAGGCACTTGCGTGCTTACGTCGTTCTTCTTTTTCTTTTTGCATGAGTGCGTCAATTACCTCATCCATTTCACCGGTAATAAATCGATCAAGGCTTTTAAGAGTTAGATTGACCTGGTGATCAGTTACACGATTTTGTGGGAAATTATAGGTACGAACCTTTTCTGCACGCATACCAGTACCAACCATTTCTTTACGCTGAGCACTGCGTTCTTGCTGCGCCTTTTCTTGTTGGAATGCAAGGATACGCGACTGCAAGATCTTCATTGCTTTTGCTTTATTTTTGTGTTGAGAACGCTCGTCCTGACAACTCACCACGACACCAGATGGAATGTGGGTAATTCGAACTGCAGAATCGGTTGTATTCACATGCTGCCCACCTGCACCACTAGCACGAAATACATCAATACGAAGATCTTGTGGATTAATTTGGACATCAACATCCTCAGCTTCTGGCAATACCGCTACCGTCGCTGTTGAGGTATGAACACGCCCTGATGTTTCTGTTTTAGGAACACGCTGAACACGGTGTACTCCCGCCTCATGCTTAAGATGTCCATATGCGCCCTTACCTTGGATATGTAGAATTCCTTCCCTGATACCCTTTAAGTCAGTTTCGTTCAAACTGGAGACAGATACTCGCCAATGCTTGAGTTGGGCATAGTTGATATACATTTGCAGCAAATCTGCAGCAAAGAGCGCTGCTTCCTGGCCGCCAGCACCGGCACGAATTTCGATAAAGACCGAGCGATCATTGAGGGGATCTGGCGGGAATAGAAGATCATCAATACGATTGAGGACATCAAGCTTCTGACTCGTAAGAGTAGCAACCTCTTCTTGAAAAAGGATATTGAGCTCAGAATCCTGTTCTTCATTGATCTGCGTTGTAAGTTCTTTGATAGATTGCTCAATCTCATGAACCTGCTTATGGGCAGATATCAACTCACTCAAAAAGGCATATTCCTTTTGGATCTTTTCCCGGTCTTCTCGAGATAGGGTAGCCGTCGTGAGCTGTTCAGAGAGCTCGGCATACCGCGCTTCAATGTCAGTCCAGTTAATAGCCACGATCGGGCCTTTCAGCTATTTCGCCTTCTTCTTGGGGACAGCCTTAGATTTAGAAGCGGGTTTTTTAGGTGCAGCCTGTTTTTGCTTGTTATAGCGCTGTTCAAACTTCTCGATACGGCCTGCGGTATCAATAAACTTTTGGGCACCCGTAAAGAATGGGTGACAGTGTGAGCAAATAGTGGTCGCAATATCAGTGCTTGTCGATGAAGTCTTGAAAGAATAGCCGCATGCGCAGCTAGCAGTTACTTCATGAAGCTCTGGGTGTAAACCTTGTTTCATACAAAAATCCTTTTAATCAGGCAAACTTGTAGATATCTCATATCATAGTAGGGATATCAATAGTATCATGCAAAAGGGGGTTTTTGTAA
Organism: Candidatus Babeliales bacterium; assembly: GCA_016929235.1. Classification (NCBI taxonomy): domain Bacteria; class Candidatus Babeliae; order Candidatus Babeliales; species Candidatus Babeliales bacterium. Next base: position 24,697 of record JAFGJD010000010.1, read on the forward strand.
AGGCAAGTATGGCTTACAACAGAACGGCTTAATGGACGCCTCAATCAGGGAAATCATGCCAAATGAGTTGGCTCTCCCAAGGAAAAGGAGATTACAATCAGCCACTATGTACACTAGCGGTAAACAGCCTCAGTTGTTACCTTCGATTTCGGCCTTGGCCACGACCTCGCCCATCACCAAGACCATATCCCTGTCCACGCCCTTGATTCAAACGCCAACCATAGTGATATGGAAAATGATAGTCTAATCCGAATACCTTTCCATACTGTTCAAGAACAGAGACACCGATTGGACGACTAAATCGAATCCTCATGTAAAATGCATTGCAGTCACGCATACATTGATAAACCTCTACAATAAGGCCACCATTGGTCTTATTCAGCTCTGCAACCCGTTCTAATTGATTTTTATACCGAGGAGCTTTAGTCATAAGGTGATTAAGCACTTCATCTCCATCCTTAAGCTCGGCACCCTCAAGACCATTATATAAAGCCTCTGGGATCTCCAATATAACCATTGTGTCATTCATAGTGACCGCACCTTTCACTGCCAAAACTGTTAACGAAAGAACCAAACCTATTGCACAGAATAGTTTTGATAAACTGCTCATATCACACCTCAAAATTAAACCTACAAAATTTCATTCTAGACTAGCACCTCAATAATTCTAGACTAGCACCTCAATAATTTGCAGCAACCCCATTACAAAAAATCTTTTATTTTCGCCATTGATTTTGGCATTTTCCAACTATAAGAAGCCATCATTTGGTAAATCGGTATTAGTCTTGTAAGGCATTATCTATGCCTTCCTATGCGAAAGAGTTACGCTTGTAAATGCGCCTCAAGAAACCATAAATTCTTATCAAGCATTCTGACCAGCTCAATGTAAATATCACTGGTTGCCATATCACCATTTTTTTCCGATGCCATTATATTATCGCGTACGTATTCACCCAAAATAGCCATATTATGCGCAAGATGCCCTATATGATCTTTCACAGTAAAAATAGTATTTGGACAAACCCTTAGCTGCGTATTTTCAGCAACATCCTTCAGAGTTCCTAAAGCTGTACCACCTAGACTCGTAATTCTTTCTGCTAAGACATCAGCCATCTCTTCGACTTGTTCAGCAATTTCGTCAAATAACTTGTGCATCGCAATAAAGGTCATACCCTTTACATTCCAATGCGCGTGTTTGCACTGCATCATCAAATCGGTTGCTGATGCAAGTGTTGTATTCAACATTGTAATCGATGCCACACGATCCTTTTCTGCAAGACTCATTCGAGTCGCATGCATCTTCATCAATACTCCTTTTTCTGGTCAATCGACTAATCGCCACCGGGACATCACCCGATTACATACTCTGTAGAAAAACTATAGTACAAGATGTCGGCTAAGCGCAATCTTATCTCACCATATCCGACCCCCTCAGTGCAATCATTACCTGTAGAGGAACCCTACTTGCGGCGGCATCACCCCCCCCATCATCACCTTCGATGTCTCTATTGTGAGCACTTAGACTTTCGCGATATCTATCCAAATAATGCAGACCAACTCTCCAAGCAATCCAGCGCGGATATGTAACTAGTATGCGAGTCCCAGGATTCTTAAATGACTGTTCTCCTAGTGGAGCATTCGTCCAACTTGGAGGTAAATTAGTAACAATATCATCAACATCCCAGGAAACTTTGGCCTTATAGATATTTACAAACCTTGCCAAAGCTCGCACGCCCATATGTTCATCAAATTCAGTCTTTGCAAAACGATTAAATGGCCTAGGGGCACCAAAGGTCACAACCTTCACTGGATATCCTGGAACTTTACGTTGACCAGGAAAATAATGTTCGTAAAGTTGAGCGGCAAACAATGTTGCTATCGCCCCGCCTAAGCTATGACCTGTAAGAACTAATACATTTTGATGAGGTTTATATGCCAATTTTGCAAGAATTGCTAAAACGTCGCGCCGACATGACAGAGCAGCCTTCATGAACCCCCTGTGCAAGCGAGGCTCGCCCTTTGTAGGTTCCCAAAATTTCCTCATGTCTAAAGTTTCAGGTGATTCGGGAAAGTAGTTTTTAATTCCTTTTCTATCAAACTCCAGATCGGTAAAAACCGACGGGTTTGTGATACTCGAAAAATCGGTTCCCTTAAAAGCTACAACAAACTGCCCATTCTTATATGCTACAATACCACAATGATTTTTTTTCAGGTCCCACGGTACTCCTTTTTCGTTACCCACTGCAATCCCAAATGGCACCACAGTATCCCAATAGGGTTGAAACCCTTTATTCATTATTGCTGACAACTTTCCCAGTGGCATTCCGATCTCTTCCTTGTCGTCTGGTAATGCCGCATAGCTCGCTTCGCATGCATTCAACAAAGTTTGTCTCCACCAATAAAAACCCTGCTCATTTTTCTGATTAAGAAGAGCTATGGCATCACCTTCACATGCCTTCACAGCAATACCAGCGCATATGAACCACAAGCACAAAAATCGCAGGAAATACTTACACATAAAAACTCCTTTTGTGTTTAGAATCTTATTGGGGGCATGATAAATAGAAAAAAGACACTGTTCAATAGCCCAGTAAGCAGACAATAAAAGAACCCGGCAGATTTGCCGGATTCCTGCATTAATCTTTGATGGATTGACTCAATTAGATTGCATAGTTTTTGTAAAGCTTAAGCTACTTCCTTTTTTGATTGAGGAGAAAACCTTCTAGAAAATCTACAAACGATCTTGGGGCATCTTTATATCCGACATACATGAGTTGACCATCGTCTAAGCTATTATCATATCCAGCTCTATGTATTTCGATATATTTTTCGAATTGCTCATAGCTCAGGTTCTTGTAACCATGGTCATGTAAAACCCATAAAGCAAGCACTCTTGCCACTCGACCATTACCATCATCAAAAGGATGTATTTTCACAAACCCATAGTGTAAATTTGCAGCCCTCTCAATAGCTGAAGCTCCTTGATGATAGTGAACTAGTAACGCTTCCACTTCTCCTTCTATGCAATAACACTCACTATCCGGCGGCAAAAATCTTACAGTACGCGAGTTACAGATCCTGGGCGCCCCACGCCCTTGTCTGTAGCCCACCTCCTTGTCAAGTCCCAAAACTGTCGCGTGTAGTTTGTGTATAGTTATGTGATCCATAGGTTGCCCCCTCACTTTATGATAAGCAGCACCACACTTTTCTTTACGGTTTCCCATATCTCCTCTAAAACTTCTATCAAGATAAATAACGTGGCTATGGGCCTCTGTCATAGATCGCAATCTCGTTCCAGCAGCTGTCAAACTAGCAGAATTAAGCTGACGCGCTTTATACCAGCTACTCATAGTACACTCGAAGGATTATTTTCATCATTGAGAATTGTACATGACAAATATCAGCAAAGACGCTGATAAATTTTAATGGCTAAGAACACCTTCAGCTTCTGCAAGGAACGAATCATCAAAACCTTCTTCCTTCAGAATCTTAAACGTTATGGTCTGATCCGATATGCCACGCTCAAGCTTATAAGGGTACTGAATTTTTTCTGATCCATCCTCAAAAGCCGAAACTTTATAGTTTGAAAACAAGTTTGTTTCCAGCTCTAGAGCAGGAACTCGTGCAAAGTGTGTTGCTGTCAGACATATGTTACCAGGATTCTTTCCAAGCAATGAAATCATACTATACGCAGCTGCTTCACCTTCTTTAGGAGTAGTACCATTAAATAGCTCATCAACCGCCGTAAGTGAAAATTCATGGGGAGCAAGATCGTCAGTCATGTTTAAAAGTTCTCGTGCTCGAAGAACTCCGGCCTTAAAATGAGAATTTCCTGCCGCAATATCGTCCGTAATATTCAGGTATGTCATAATTTTAGCAAAGGGCGTAAACGTTAGGGATCTTGATGGTGCAATTCCCAAACTTTGTGCAAGAATAATGTTTACTAAAATCCCACGCATTATCGTAGATTTACCTGCTGCATTAGGGCCGGTGATAATTATATTTTGAGGAGAATTATACCTCAGGCCTAATGCTAATGAATTTGAGATAGCTGTATCTGGGTTAATTGATGGATTCCAAAAATCTTTGATCTCTATCGATGGAGTTTCAACATTTCCCTCTACGTATGTGGGAAAGCAAAATGTAACATGTTTTTTTTCATATTCCTTATAGAGGCGTGCAATAGACATATGCATATCAAGTTCACCTGCAACCAAAGCCAAATCAACCAACATCTCTTTTACGTCATGCATCAATCGATATGCAGAAAAGATTCTTCCTTTATACGAAAAAAAAGAAGCCTTCCCCTCAAATGTCCTGGTTTCTAGCAGTCTCAACAAGTGAACAAAATCTTCTGACTTTTCTACAAGCGCCTTCATTTTTGCTTCTATACAGCTGAGCGATGGCATAGAAGCAAATAAAATATTATTTTCTCTTGCCAGTTTAATCATATCTCTAACAGAATTCACATAGATTGCCGTATATATCAGCTTCTCTTGCATAACCTTGTCTATCAAAATGCTTTCGCTCACATTTTTCAACATCCACCACAAATTCAGGGAATTTTTCGTGCCACTCATTGCACTGATAGAACCCTTAGCAAAAACATTATTATATCTTAGGCCCTGCAAGATCAAATAAAGGCTCCCTATAATGCTAAATTTTGAAAGCCCCGAGAGATTATATTGTTCATTCCATTTTTTGAATCTATCAATGGAATTGTTTTTTGTAAGATATGAAGCAACAACTAATGGAATTGATATAGCTCCCATTGCTGTGAACACCATTCCAGCCAAACTTGCGCCAATATTCATCTCATTATTGATTTCTATTGCTAATTCGTTTTTGTTAAGCCAAGAAGATACATACTTCAACCAAGAAAAATGCCGCTCAAATGGAAGTCTTATAAGGCAATGTGAAACAATCCCTTTGAACATGCTATCGTTCCAAAATGACATAAAAATATTTTCAGGAATTTCCAATCTTCTTAAACGGCTATCAAGTTCATTAAAAAGTAATTCATTAGCTATAAGTTCTTTTGTAATCCGCTGCTGTTTGCCTAGGTTGTGGGAGGAAGAAACGGGCTGAATAATCTTACGATACAACATAAGCCTACCAAGTTCAGTCGAAGTACGATCTACTTGCGCAGCAAGATAATGGGCAGCATCCGATCTCGGGCCACACAAAATCTCAAGATCTTGCCACGTCTTTCTATCTAGAATGGCGCTTAGTTCAATTGAATGAGTACGTTCAAACCCAGAAAGAAGAGATAGGGCAAATTGCCTTTTTGAAAGAGTAGAAGGAGTAAGTTGAAACCGAAAGTTATCTTTTAGAACTTCGTGAAATTCCTTTTCATTATTAATCAGTGCTCCAAGGGTATCACTTGCTGATGACGCAGAAGCCTTCACCCCAGTAACTGCCTTTAGGTTTTCTCTTCCTATTTCTTGATACAAATTGGCATGGATAACAGGATTAACCAAGATCAGGTCTAACAAAAAGATCAACGCTAATGGTTGCTTAGGCATGGAGTGCCTCCTGAAGCAATATTTGAAGGTTTCGTCCTATGGTACTCCTAAATATCGATCTGAACAACAGAAACATAACCAAGATTATAAGCAACGGAGGTTTTTACGAATTGCGCATAAAACGCTAGAGGCAACAGAGCAATTTTTGAAAATGTTATAGGCAGAAATATTAGCCTTTTTTGTAAGGACTATACCAAAGGAAAGGGATGAGACGGTTTCCTTATCCTATTTCCTAACAAGACCACTACAATAACATAGTGATCCCTTGGTATAGAAAATGGCATTAGAAAAACACGATCTGGTAAGATGATTTTTTTCTCACTTAGATGCGATCATCGTTATTGAAACTATTATGAATAGCTCTCACTCTAGGCGAAACAAATTCACGATACAAGCCAACGACACCAGAAACAAATAATACAAGGGTAATTGTTGTCATTATGTTGTTTCTGTGTTGCTTAAAGAAAGATTCTTCTTGGTTTGTGCGATCATGTTCGATGGATAAAAGAAGCTTGGAGCGTTCTACCACTGGAGTATCTGGACAAGCATCTTGCCGCCCTCTTTGGTGTTGTACAGATGCAGAGGGAATAGGCTTGACATCATCTTCGAGCCTTGATGGTGCCTGTATATCATAGACAGCAAGATGCTCGGCATATCGTTGTGCTGGATACATCGAATCGCGAGAAGCACCGTCATTGTCTACCAGAAAAACACCATCCTTGTCCATCTGTGTGTGAAGATCTTGGACAGTTTTATCAAGGGCTTGGTGCACTTGTGTACGAAGGTCGAGCATAGCCGCAGCTGCAGGTAATCCATGGCTCTCGATGAGGCGCATTCTGCGCTCATGGCCGCTAGCGAGTTCTTCTTTTGAGGCCATAGCGCTTATAAATCCTGGAAATAAGAACATAAGACTGATACCCATCAATGGTGACTTGTTCATTGAAGAGCCTCCCATAGTGTTTACGATATAAATCTCTAAGAGACAAGCTAACTTAAAAAAATGGCGCTAGCAAATGCGTTTACACCTTTTGTAGAGCTCAAAAGAGTCTATCGACAGCATATCAAGCCCATGAATTATTTATGAGTTTTGATAGTCCGTTACAACGAGCCCTTCTAGACCTTGTGGAGCCTATTTAGGCTGAAAGAGATCTCTGTATGTCTTCTTTTAGAACTGGCGGGGCTGACGAGACTCGAACTCGCGACCTTTCGCGTGACAGGCGAACGCTCTAACCAAACTGAGCTACAGCCCCCGTGATTTTTGGCTCCTCGGGCTGGACTCGAACCAGCGACCCAACGATTAACAGTCGTTTGCTCTACCAACTGAGCTACCGAGGAATAGCTTCTCTAAAAATGGTGGGCGGTGCAGGATTCGAACCTGCGACCCCCAGTTTGTAAGACTGATGCTCTAACCAACTGAGCTAACCGCCCATTATGCCGATTCCTGTTGCTTCTAGGGACCAACAGATTCTAAAGAAAGAAATTTTCAAAGTCAAAAATCAGTATACCTAATTTTTGCCGCTTGCCCAGCCATTTCTATACCCTGAAGGAATTCGTTGGCTAACACTACTTCCCTGTGCTACAAGATATTAGGCCACACATGTCGATTACTATTCTTAGGCCCCCACTGGACACATCCCTTCCACAATTGCCTGGGCCTCTCTAATCTCGTTAATCTCCTGGGCAATTTCTGGATTGTATTCTAGGTAGGGCATAAGAGCTTCTTGATATTTTTTGTAATATTCAATGGCTCCATCATAGACTCCAAGCCGTCTCACCGTAGCACATAGCAACTTTTTAAAAATGTTTCGGTTAACACGGTTCACGATCACTGATTTTGTTAATAGCGCAACAAGTGCGCCAACTATGCCACTGGTAAAACAAAGCAATATGTTATTATCCTTAAAAAGGCCACTTTTTATTACACCAATACCGGAGAGAATGCCTGCAACAACCTGTGTCGCAAACAATCCTATGATCAACTTTTTAGCATCATACGCCACACACTGCATGAGCATTCCTATCGCAAATCGCTGCCCTTCGCGACTCAGGGAATCGAACCAGTCGGGATTGATAAATACGTAATAGGAGCCAGGAATAAAAGCAATCGTATAAAATCGCGGATTGATATGGCAGACCTCCTCGGTAGGAATTCGCACCTCCAACTGCACATTATTAACACCCAATGTTTCTGCTACTTCATTTATTATTGTAAGGTACTCAGCAGGAACGGGGCCCCCAGCAAATTTTTCGCATTCTTGATTAATAGTCCCCATCAGAGAAATATTCTGTAACATGACAGCGATAATCATGGGATATAGACGGCTCATGAAACCTCATCTTCTTTGCAAACTGTTCTTAAATTTTCAATGCGTTCTCGTGTCGTCGGATGACTCAAAAACAATCTTCGTAGTTTTGAAAATGATTCAGGATTTTTCTGGCCGAGGTGAGAATCCTCTACCAGAAGATGTACTATCTTGATAAAGGCTATGCCATCTTGGGCATTACATAATCTTTCAGCAGCCATACGGTCTGCCTTGTATTCCGATGAACGGCTAACGTAGGCGCAAACAAGACGGCCTATGACAAATGACACTAAAGACAGTAATGGGGTAATAATCCTCAGCATTATTGGATTAATGATATGTGGTTCCCTCCTAAATCGTGCATAAAAGATTCCTCCACTTAGAAGAGGAATTCCTATAGAAAGACACTCCAACAGTAGCTTTTTTTTGCATCATGCTGCTTGATGTGAGCCAATTCATGGCCAATGAGAAATCTTTGCAAAGGTATGGGTAATTTTGTAAAAAAATATTTGCTCACAAGGACATAAGCATCTTGCATTGCCACAGCATTGTACAGCCCAAATGTTTGGAGTCCTCGCAAATTCAAGTAACGAAACTGAACAGACTCGACACCCATCTTCTGAGCCACATCAGTTACAAGATCCTCAGCTTCCGAAGTCAGTTTTTCAGTGCCAAATTTCTCAACTCCCTGATCGATAATCTTTTGATAACACCTAGTTGCACCATCAACCAATCTCTCCAATGCACTCAGTTTCGATTGATGTCCCTGTGACGCACCCCCTGAAAGAAGCGATTGCCGCAAAATCAGTGCGCAAAGACAAACACAAAAACTAAAACGCCTCATACGCTTCCCATATCTAAACGTGCTACGATAATAGCGGATTTTCAGTGTAAGCAAGATCCCCATCAGAAGCAACCAGTATTTTCTGCTTGGAACTTCCCTAAAAACACACTATCCTTTTCTTCGGCCAATCGACCCCATAACAAGGATTAAGACCATGAAAGTCTTTGACTTTATCAAAACCCTCTTTTACGTTGTTCTCATATTGTCGTTAGCTCAACCACTCATACGGCATAGCAAAGAGTTCTTTCAGCGCAATCTTGACCCAAGCACACAAGTTGGCTACCTCAAAATATCAGGAATGATTACCAATTCATCAAGCTATGTAAAAGCCCTCCAATCGTACTTCAACAATCCCGATATTAAAGCCATCCTTCTTGAAATTGAATCTCCAGGAGGGGCATCTGGAAGTGCAGCAGCAATGTTTAATGAAATCCTAATCATGAAAAAGAAACACCCAAAATCTATTATTGTCCTTGTAGAAAACGTATGCGCCTCTGCGGCATATTGGATCGCATGCGCTGCAGATCATATTATCGCATCACCAGCAGCACTGATCGGCTCAATTGGCACATCACTGCCATACCAATTCAATCTCAAGGATCTCTTGACCGAGTATCATATCAAATACGAAACCACGTCCACGGAAAAACACAAATCGGCAACGGACCCCTTTGTTGATACCACACCTGAACAGCAGGCTATGTTCCAAAAAATCTGCGACCAAACATACGAGGAATTCACCAACGATGTTGCACGACAACGAAACAAGGTCTCCATCAAAGATGTCGCCACATGGGCAGATGGCAAAGTATTTAGTGGCAGAGAAGCATTGGCTCTTGGATTGATTGATGAGATTGGATCACAATCCAATGTCATCGCGTGGCTCAGAGAAGCGATACCGACCGATGGTAAAATAACATGGGTCAAACAAGACGCGAAAAGTAGATTAGTGCGGTGGTTTGAAAACGACAGTCCAAGCGACACGGAAAACCTCTAGTGCCTCATTCAGTGGGCACAGATACACCTTTCTGAACAAGGTAGCAATACGCTACTGCCCCAACATCAAGTGCCGGTGTAACGGTAATCGCATAATACATATCCTGCACCCGTGCCGTATCGATTATACCAAGTAAAAAACCCTGAGGGAAAACAAGGCCATCGCCACTTGAGAGCACTATATCTTGTTCCTTCACACGTTCCAGATGGCTGACATGCTGTATGGTTGTTGCCTGCGTGTTGCGACATCCAACGTGAATACCAGGTGTTTTTGTTTTCTTGCAATAAACCGCAATCGGACATGCTGGATCAGTAATTAAACGCACTTTGCTGTAATATGGATATACTGATACCACGCGCCCAAGAATACAGTTTTTATAGACAGCTACCATATCCTTTTGAATACCATGATATGATCCCCGATCCACAAAATAATACTGCTCATCATTGCTCAAATGTCGAAAAATCACCTGCACTAACTGCGCCTGTTCAAAAGAATAGCGATCTTTGAAAGAGCGAACTTCTTCACTCTCTTGTACAAAATGTTCCAAGCCTGCACACTCGGCAAGTTGTGCTTTGAGATTCTCATTTTCATGACGAGCACCCTCTAAGTTCTCATGAAGCTCATGCAGAGATTTTCGCTGCTGTCTCCAATGTTGAATTGGACGAGCTAACGAATTTTGTAGAGATATGAACGGGTACATGATTCGTGATATCGTTGTTTCAAGCACAGTAGGAGAAAAAAATAACACTCGATTGATTAAAAAAAAGATAAGTGCACATGCAAGAAAAACAAATAAAATCCTCTGAGACATATCACGCACGTTCAGTACTCCATCAACTCTTGCAATACTGATTTCACCTCATCCAGCGACTCAGAACGCACTGCCTGATCACGCAAGCGTGAGGCATCAGGTAGATCTTTAATATACCACGCAAGATGCTTTCTAAACTGATATAGTCCTTGATCCCCATACTGCACTAGCATGTTGTCAAGATGCTGCAATGCCGTAGAAAAAATAAGTCGGGAATCAACATAAAATGGTTTACCTTGTGTTTCCGCTTCTAGCTGCGCAAGTTTCCATGGCTGTGACCACATACCTCTTCCAATCAAAAAGCCATCAACGCCCGTACGCTCGTATACATACTTGGCATCATCACTGGTGAACACGTTACCTGAAAAAAAGACCGGAATAGAAATAGCTTGTTTTACCTCAGCTGCAAGCGCATAATCAGGTCGCCCTTTTGACATCTGTGGTTGTAATCTTGGATGAATCGCTAAACCATCGAGTCCGCAATCTTGTGCAAGCTGTGCAACTTCAATGGCATTCTTTGTTTTGAATCCCGCCCTGATTTTTATGGTTAGCGGCAGAGAAATATTTTTGCGTAATGTTTGTAATATCTTTTTGAGCATAGGAACATTGCCCATCAACGCCGATCCTGCGCCCTGCTTAACTACCGTTCGTGCAGGACATCCACAGTTCAGGTCAACGGTATCAACACCGGCCTTCATTATGCGCTCACAAGCCTCTTCAAGAGATTCAAGGTCATGCGCTGCAAGTTGATATGCTAAAGGACGTTCGCTTGGTAGAAAATCAAACGCAGCCTTACCTGTTTCGTCATGCACAATACATCCAACATGACGCATCTCTGTATACAACAGATTATCTTTAGAAAATTGACGCACTAATTGTCGAAACGATGAATCAAATACACCATCAAGGGGCCCACTCATAAATCGGGGGAAGTAACAATCGCGCAAAGAAAACTTACTCGTCCAATAACTCATACTTGTACCATCATTTTGATTTAAACCGCTCAATGAGCTCTTGCAATTCTCGGTCATTTTTAATCACAATAAATTCAGTCGTATCCGCATGAGAGCACATAGCATCGTAGATGTGCGGAACCCGTTTTTTATTAAAGCTCCATATATATCGTAAAAACTTACAATCTGGACCTCGCTCCTGGCAACCTTTTGCACTCGAAAAATATACCTTACCAAAATTCGTCAGCGCCCGCCTGAACACTCTAAAGAAACATGTATGTCGTGGAACATCCAAAAAAATCACCACATCTGCTCGCCGAGCTCGATATGAAAGAAAACGAAGTCCCATGCCATCGATAATCCACGTATCAGTATCACACAATTGTTTATGAATTTTCTCAAATTCTGATCGATCTGGCTCCTTCCAGCCAGGTTTCCAAAAATATTGATCTAAATGATAAAGTGGTAACTGTAAAATCTGATGGAGCCTTAAGCTAAAATTAGATTTTCCTGCACCAGCATTTCCTATAACCGCGATTCTTTTAAAATCGCTCCGATGTTTCTTTTTCATCGTTCAACTTTGTATTTATTAGATCGCGTCTATGTCAGTGTATCAAGATACAGTGTATCGAGATACCGCTCTACTGCACAAGCGGCATGACACCCGTCGCCTGCCGCCGCTATCGCCTGCTTACAACATGATGACGTTACGTCACCAGCTGCAAAAACTCCTGGAACAGACGTATATACATGATCATGAATTGACACAAAACCACACATATCACATGCAACCGTATCGCATACCAAGCCCGTAACAGGCTCCATGCCAATGGCAACAAAGACGCCTCGAGTGACAAGGTTTGTAACACGGTGTGTAAGCTCATTATATATCTCAACACCTGTTACACCCGTATCATCACCATAAATGCGCCTTACACAGCTATCATAGATAATGTGCACCGCATCATCACTAATCACACGAGTGCGCAGAGACGGAGAAGCTGTCATATGGGATAATAGTTGTACAATTGTTACATCATCGGTCCATTGTCGTAGATATGATGCATATTCAAGAGCAGCATTACCACCACCTACAATCACAACAGGAAGACCTGCAAATAAGCATCCATCACATACCGCACAAAAACTTACTCCTCTACCTTCATACTCTTGCTCTCCAGGACATCCAAGATGACGATGCGATGCTCCCGTAGCCAAAATGACAGAGCGAGCGGTAATCTTGTCATGCTCTTCTGTCTCAACTATAAAAGGACGGAAATGAACATCAAGATGTACTGCCGTATCTGGCAGTAACGTGCAACCAACAAGCAGTGCATGTTCACGCATACGCTCCATCAATGTTACACCCTCAATGGCATGAATACCTGGCCAATTTTCAACGATAGATGTTTTTGTGAGCTGTCCACCTGGTGTTGGGCCCTCTAAAATTACAACCGAACGATGGGCACGCGCAGCATAGATCCCAGCAGTCAAGCCTGCTGGTCCAGAACCAATAATTACAACATCATAAGTGGGAATGAGAACCCATGGGAACCATATAACCATTGCTATACGATACCACATGCGTTACCTCTCAATCCTTAAACGATGGAGGATGCATAGTGTGCCAGCTCGTATGCTGTTGATACGCATGCGCCGTTTGAAACAAGAGTTCTTCAGAAAGATGTGGACCCATAAGCTGGAATCCGACAGGGAGTTGCTCTTTGGTAAAACCACATGGCAGTGAAATGGCAGGAGCCCCCGTTAAGTTAGCAGAACAAGTAAAATAGTCTTGTAAATCCATTTGTAACGGATCCGCATTAAGCTCACCAAGTTTGAATGCAGGTGCAGCATGTACAGGAAGCACAATAAGATCAACATCTTGGAACGCATTGATCAATTCATAGCGCATCATGTTTTGTACTTTTTTCGCACTATCATAAAACTCGGCTGCATGTCCTGCCGACAATACATAATTACCAATCAAAATTCTACGACGAACTTCATGCCCGAATTCCTCATAACGACTACTTGTATACATCTCATCAAGTGACTGCGCTGCCGCATCCCTATAGCCATACCGAACACCATCATAACGGGCTAAATTCGAAGCCGCTTCTGCGCGGCTCACGATGAAATAAACCGCTGCTGCATACTCAAATGTTGGTAAATTCACATGCTTAATCGTTGCGCCAAGCTTTTCATACACCTTGATGGAATCGGAAATCCGCTCTTTGACTTGAGCATCCATACCTTCCGCATTAAGCATGTTATCGATTACGCCAATACGCAATCCAGGCTTGATCGAACCATTCAATGTATTTGTATAATCTTTTTTACTTACATCTAATGATGTCGAATCATGAAGATCATGTCCCGCAATTGCAGATACCACAGTAGCAACATCAAAAACAGAACGCGCCATTACACCAATCTGATCAACTGATGATGCATAAGCAATTAACCCATACCTAGATATAAGGCCATACGTCGGCTTAAATCCGACAATACCGCAAAATGCTGCCGGTTGTCTCACAGATCCACCAGTTTCAGATCCAAGTGCCCACGGCACAAATCCCGCTGCAACAGCAGCGGCTGATCCACCACTCGAACCACCGGGCACTCGACTTATATCCCACGGATTCGCTGTTTTTTGAAATGCAGATGTTTCATTAGATGAGCCCATGGCAAACTCGTCACAGTTAGCACGTCCCACCAATAATGCACCCTCTTTTTTAAGGCGACTGATTACGGTTGCGTCATAGACAGAGGTATAATTTTGAAGTGTTTTTGAAGCCGCAGATGCAATACGACCTTTTTGACAGATATTATCTTTAATCAGCCCAGGAATCCCTTTCAATTGACCAAGAGTCTCGCTGCAAGCTTCCGCCAAAATAGAGTCACGATCAAACAGTTCTAAGGCTGATTTAAGCTCTGAATCATGTTTTGCAAATCGCTTGAGGGTATAGTCAAGCAATTCTTGCTCCGATAGCTGTTTTGTGTCTAATTTTTTTCGCAGTTCCTGAATAGATAAAAATGCCAACATCGCTTTAGTCATTCGTTTCGATAATACGTGGTACTACAAAGTAATCTTCTTCACGGTCTGGAGCCTGTTCTAAAATCGGTTCCGCATCCGTGCGGATGACTACATCCTCACGTGTCACATTGATACGTCGGTTTGAAGGAAGATGCGCATCTTTTGCAATTTCAGAAACGCGCGATGCATATGCTATTACATCTTCGATTTTTGATATTAAGTCTTCAACCTCATCGTCATGAACTTTGATATGTGACATGTGTGCAAGCCGCATAAGTTCTTGCTTCGTTATTTTTGCCATACAGCTTCTTTCTTCCAAGCTTCTCCACGGAATCGTCGTATATATACAATGCTCATCAGCGCATTACCCAAATAAAACGACCCGTATACAAGGAAGAACTTAAGAGCCGGTCTATCATCAAGAGGCAATTGCGTAAAGAGATATGAAACCGGAGCAAAGTATAAAACACAGACAAATAATCGTGTCCACATTACCACCCGTACATTGGCAGCCCCACGCAATGCGCCTGAGAGAATTAATTGTAACAGGTCAAAAAAGACAAGTACACTCAAATAAGGAAAGACTCGAGCTGAAAAGGCAGTAAACTCACCTTTTCTGTCAAAAAGCGGCACCAACTTATCTGTGTAAATGGAAAACAATGCCAAGATGGCAAAGGTCATCCCAGATGATAGAAAGAGAATTTTTTTGATACTACTTTTGATACCACGCCAATCCTGCATACCATAGGAGTTGCTGACTAAGAAGGTAATCACCTGAGCGAAGGCAATAGCAGGAAGAAAAGCAAACCGCTCAAGGTCTTTAATCACACTAAAACTAGCAAGCGCAAGCGTACCCATTTTGGCAACCATAGCACCCAACCAAATATAGGCAGCAGCAACCGTAGCTTTATCCAAGATAGTTGGCCAACTCACCATGAAGAGCCGTTTAACATCTTCCCACCGTGTAAATGAATCAAACAACCTGATCCCGTATTTCTTGTTCTCTTTATTCAAAAAGGTATATCCCAATGCCATGATGCTCATTGCAACGTATTGAGCAACAGATGCAATAGCGGAACCCTTAAGACCCAGCGCAGGAAAGCCAAACTTTCCCTTAATTAATACATAATCAAACAAGACAAAAAATGCTCCTCCACCAGTAAAGATCCACATTGGAACACGAGTATTTTTTATACCTCTAAGGAAACCGATGAACGCCAAGGAAACAAACATAAAAAAGATCCCCCATGCACGTAAACGCAGGTATGGAGTTCCAATCTCAATCATACGCTGTGGCACACCATATGCAGTGTAAATGGCATGGGCACCAAATGATAATGCTGCAGCAAATATTCCGCCAACAAGAATTGTCGTCCAAAATGAATCACGTAAAGTTCGACCAACATCAGTCAAACAAGACCGGCCATTGTACTGGCCTGTAATAATCACGGTTCCAATCGATAAGCCTTCTGCAACTTTAGACATAAAATGGAAAAAGTTATTAGTAACGTTCAACGTGGTATAGGTCGAGGTCGATTTCAAATCTGCAATCCAATAGGAATCGATAATTGCGAATGCATAAAAAATGAGGGCAGATATCAACTCAGGAGCCCAGTATTTGAAGATAGTCCAATAGGTTTCACCATAAGCGAAATCCTGCAGCCCTGCAATAAAACTAGGGATCAATTTTTTTTGGGGTTCTCGCTGTGTAAATGGCGGCTGGTGCTGAGGCGGCATTTGAATAGGTTGTCCAGTTTCCACCCGCTGCTTTGCCGTTCGGTTCACTTTTTCGATCACTGCCAGCCCTTCCTTTTGGCAAGGTTATCATGACGGACCGACTAGTTGTAGAAAAAAAGAGGGAAAAAAGCAACTAGAGCTCTACGGGCACTGAAGCACAATTAAACGTCGTTTTTTGTGTTCTAAGGTGTACAAATAATCGCCAGTTATACACGGCGCAACCATCTCTGTCGGTTCCCATGCTTGTGATGCCCAATACACAAGTTGTGCATTCTTATAACGACATCCCGGCTTAAACATTCTCACTAATTCATCAAACCCAAGTGATGCCCGTGCACATAGAAGATCAAGATCATATGAACTTGTACGTAAGAATGTTCGCCAATCAAGCGAGAAGATCTCAATATTCTGAAGCCCAAGGGTCGCGATGACTTCTTCGAGAAATGTAATCTTTTTTTTAGTGACTTCAACAAGCACTACGGACAGGTGGGGATACTTAATCTTAAGTGGAATGCCGGGAAACCCACCACCACTCCCAATGTCAGCCAATGATGAGATGGAACTAATATCAAAAACATATTTAAGTGCCAATGAATCTTGAAAATGGTCTCTGAGGATCTGTTTCAGTGTTGTCCTAGTCGTAAGGTTATGGATTTCATTCCAGGATTGTAGAAGATCATAGTACATTCTGAATTGCTGTGTCTGTTCAAGAGTAAGTTGCTCCTGTGTCATAAAATCCTGCCACAGTTGCTCTTCCTTCGTTAAAACCATAGCTTTTTCTTCTCCAGCTTTTCTATACTAATAAAAAGATTATGCCCCTTTAACCTGGCAAGGCATACATGAACAACATGATCCGTAGTGTAGCATGTAACATCTGTATTCTCTTGGGTATGACCATACACGCTCAACAACGTATCATCTTTTTTACTCGTGCCTATCCGGCTCTTAGGGATACAATTGATAGCGAAAAATTTCTTCAACAGATCCAAGATCCTGGAAAAGCTGCTCGTAAAATACTCAAGCAGAGTATCAAAGCATACGCACAACCAGGAGTCTTTTCTACCTACGGTGGCTATATCACTATATCAAACACGAATGGGCAAACAAGTTTTCCGCGAAAGCATCAACGCCCGTTTATTTATGTATATGTTACACAGGATATTAACCCAGTTATCATGATTGGGAAAACCGTGCATCATTGGGAATTGATTCCGAATTTGCCCGTGGAAGTCTATACCATTGAATTGAAACAGGATCCTGACACACAGCTTTATTATTGGGAAACAGCACGTACTACAGTTCCTAATGATGATATTGTACCGTTAGATTCTATTGTGATTATTGCAAAACCAAAAAACATTTACGTTCCACTTGGTGCAACCCTAACTGAATCATCGTCTCATATGCTTTTGCCTGATATCTATATACGCAAAGGGTTCAGTCCGCTCATCAACTCATTAAATGTACTCAAAACAAAACACTTTTTCCGTCAACCAAAAATTGAGTTCAAACAAGCAAACTCCACCTATTGGATGATTCAACAAGGCGATTGAACCTAACCATATAACCCCATTATTTTCATCTTTACAAAACTCAGTGCAGTGACATACTTGCTGTCATCATAACACTGCTCCTCATTCCTAAAACAACAGATTGCGCGTCCATTACGGGTGCGCTTTCTGTATTTATGTCATCAGGACCGCCCCACCAGAAAGTTGAGTCATGCGGGCACTAATGCGACTATTAACTTCCACTAATTGTTGATCAAGCGACAAGCCAGCAAGATATGCATTCGCATAGGTCTGTGTTAATGAGAAGTACATCTTCCATGACCATAAGCTCAATAACGAATATCGAATTGCTGAGTCACTGTTACCTACAAACGTTTCGTATCCTGCATCAACGAGCGACTGAAATTCTTCATTATCATCAAGCTCCGTCAATTCGATCCCATTGGTTCCTGTCACATATGATCTAAAGGCGGCAAATGCGGCTCCATCTTCAGTAGGCGGATCCAAGAGATCATCACCTTGCTGAATCAAAGCGGAATATTGTGTGGAATCGCCAACAAGACCCTCGAACATGCTCTTCGTGTAAAGGAAATACATCAACGCATCAAGAAGCGATACTTCAATCTCACTATACTTAGTCATCTGTTCTTGCGACATGGAAGCAGTACCTGTCATATAGTTGTTGTATAACTCAACTAACTGAACATAGGTTTTACCATCAATAACATCTGAGGCTTGTTTTGCGGCAATAAACGCAAGCATATTACGTGAAGCAACTTTGAAATATGAACCGTACAATAACTGCGTCACACTTGTCATTTCAAGAGTCAAATCTCTACCGGCAAGGCTTCTGATGCCATTATCAATGAATGTTTGATAAATATTTTGAGCTCCACCGTAGTACTGTCCTGCATATTCGTAAAACGCAGAAGTCGCCATACATGTATCACCACTTGTTTTGAAAACCTGTGCAATACTATCAAGTACAGCATTAGAATCCGATATGCTCCATGCATTGGATATACCTTGCCCGCTGTAATATTCAACGTAGTGTTGTCGTGCACTCATATAATCTTGGAACACTTCATCGACAGCTGCAGAAAATAATTGTGTATCAGGAGTTCCAACAATAAATGATTTCATAGTTTCTGCCGCACCCGACCACATCTGCGCCATGATCATATTCATATACAGCGCATCAGCCGCAAATAGACTTGTTCCAATAAAGTCTCCCTGCTGATGATCTTTTCCATTGAGAAATTCATACGCGCCAACATAGAACGTATACATATCAATGTATGCTGATCGAATCATATCAAAAAGTTCATATGTTCTATCATTGGCAAGTTGCAAGTTGGGCAAAGTCGTCTGTACATTTCCTGCTTCTGAAATGAGTGCAAACGCAATATCTTTGCCAACGTTCCATGCCATAGTATCATCTTGCCCAGGAACATAATTTCTTCCATTAAATGACACTAATTGTGTGCCAACTCTAAACAATTGGAGCGCCGCGACATAGTAACTTGCCGCACATATGGCACCGTTGTACGCAGGCTTAGCAGCAGAAATCATTTTATTCTGCTCGCGGATGGTTGGCTGTGCACCTTGTTGATCAAACCGCACTTGATATTCAGCAAATCCTCGGACCTCATCATAATAAGCCCGCGCCTCTTGTTCGATCATATCAACAATCGTTTCTTTGTCTGTATCGAGAGTATTGGTTCTTGTTGTTGAATCTGGGGTATAAGCATCTTCATACTCAATACCCTTATCAGCAAGTCGATATGCTATTTCAGTGTACAATGCACAGGTTGCTGGATCACCATATGTTGGAACGCCTAAAGGAATAGATCGCACTTGATCACGAATAAAATACGTACGCGGCACATCAAATCTATTTGCAACATTCTTGGTGCCTTCAGTGTAGATCAGACCATATATCTGTGCCGCGGTCGCTAACGTTTCAGCCTTAAAATAGGCGCGCCGCAACGTTGTATCATTTGCTTTGTCATCTCGTCCTAACTGATGGTAGCCAACGCGAGCCGTAGCAAGATATGTAAACGCATCTTGATACTCTTTTTGTTCGAGCTTATAGATTCCCCATGCCTGATAAATATCGTATTGTTTCAGTTGTGCATCGGCAATTTCCTCATTTGTTTTGCCTAAAACAAGTTCATTGGTTTGTGGATACCGCTGCGTATAGTACACAATCAGGTGCTTCTGCCGATCAAGAGCTTCTTCATAGTTTTCCTGTGCAACAAGTTGATCAATAATCGATGTACTGAGATTGCTCGTAATGTATGTATTAATTTCATTGATTAGCTGTGCAATGACCGTCTCAAGATCTTGGGCCATAGCTGTATTGTTTTGCCGCTGATATACCTGTTTTAATTGGCTATACATAAGCACTGCACCAAGAAGAGGATAGTATTCTTGCGGTACATGTTGCTGATATGCATCAGCGTACTCGTGCAAAACATCAAGAACTTCGGTTTGTGCATCTTCATTTCCAGATTCAAGCGCCACTTGATACAAGTTCAGCGCTCTCTGCCATGCACTATTAGCAATGCTCTCATAGGTAGCATCTGATGATTGAGACATCCAGTTTGTTTGTACTGCAGAAAGGTCTACCGCTGCTGCTTTTGCTTGGCGCGCAGCGTTCATAGTATCCACCATAGATTGAAGTACTGCTAGCTCTGCATCCATATCAACACCGTGTGAAGCAATAGATGAGTAATAATGAAGAGCAACCAGGATTTTATCAGATTCTCCCGACTCAATTAATGGCTGGCATGTGTTACGATAGACATCAGCTATGTACTCATTCAATGCCCATTGGTATGTGATGGCAACATCGTTCATGAGGTAACCAGGATATAATGTCATATCACGAAGCAATTCAGGATCGGTCAGCACTAAATGATCGGCATTAGCACAGATCTGTCGTGCTTGCGTATACAACCGTTCTGCTTGTTGCAAACCGACATCACTCGCTTGCGTTGCAAATGTGTCAGCTTGCTGTAATAGACCGTTTACTTTTGTAATGGTCGTAATCAGTTCGTGTGCATCAAATATGGCTTTTAGATTTACTTGTCCTGCAGGAATCGCTGCAACATCTTGAGTCACCGATAAGCCTGCTTTTACATAAAACTCTAATGAATTTTGGAATTGTAATGCTGCCTCTGAAAAAAGCATTCCGTCATCTACTAAGACAATACCACACTGCATTGCAAGTGCTGTGCTTTGTTCTTCACCTTGAGCAGCGTCTTCTGACTGCTGTTTGTATTCTGCAAGCTTAACCCTCCCTGTATCAACACCAACATCACCCTGTAGCATATTGAGCTGCACGGAAACAATTTCTGCATCGAAACTATCACCTGCTTTTTGAAATTTTTCATACGCATTGTTAAATAAAAGCACGGCCTGTTGTTTTTCAGTTAATGCTTCAGATGCTCCTTTTTGTTCTGCTTCGCTTTTTTTATCCCACGCAATATCATAGGAACTTTTTTGAATACCAGCATTTTCTGCACTGGTTTGCATTTGGAATTTCATGCTCATGTCGTTTGCTTGTTCATAACGAGATTGAGCATTCGTAAATAATTCTTGTGAACGAATGAATAGCTCATCCATCTCACCTCTCGTTGATGACTGAAACTGATCGGGAATCATGTCCGAAACCTGTTGCCCTCGGGTTCCATATATGTGTCCCATCACAGAATTATATGATGACTTTGCCTGAGTTGCCGTTTGGAATCCTGTAACAATTAAATCTGGTTGCCATGAGTCATCACAATATTGGACATATGACTTTGCTCGCTCAAGAATCTCATCTGTATAACCTGTCGTAGCTTGTGAAATCATATTGAGCAGATTATTAAAAATCGCAAAGATTACCGTGTTCCGAGGCTTCTTATACAGTGTCAAAATTGTTTGCTGTGCAGATGCATCACCCCCCGCAAGCTCTGAGGCCAACGCATTCATTGAAGTATCATACCGATCAAGCACATCCATTAGTTCTTGCAAAATTCCGGTATAGTCAGCATTAGTTCGCAATGCCTCAGCAATATCTTTGCCTAGTTTTTCGAATCGGTTGGCACATAACTTTCCAAGATCCGTAAAGGTTCCAACGGTGTAATTTCCTTCATTATTCCAAACAATAGAAACCCCTGCATTTTGGTACGCCGAAAAAAAGTTACGCACAGCATCTTGATATTTTGTAACAATCTCATCAGCAGATAGACCTAACGAATGTGTTTCATGAAGAAGTTGGCGAGCACGAGCAAATTCCGCGCTTAAAACGAGTTGAAGCAATTGCTCTCTTCGAGCAGTATTGGGCGGAAGAATTGTTCCCCAATGTTGCTGCGGACCGGTTATCTCTCCTTGTTCTGATGAGGGTCCAGATATTGTTCCTGATTCTTGTTGGGTCGGTCCAGCAACCTCCTGATTTTCACTTTGTGATGGTTCAGAAACTTCGCCCCCTTCTGGTTGGGATGGACCAGAAACAGTCCCGCCACTTTCAGAGGGGCCACTAATACTTCCTCCAGACTGACTTGGACCAGAAGGTCCTTCCTGTTGCTGGCTTGGTCCAGATATACTTCCACCACTACTTCCTGGCGCACCAATACTTCCACCAGAATGACTACTAGGCCCAGAAGGTCCAGCGCCAAAAAGTAGTCCAACAAATAGGCACATTACTAATGATATTGAATATTTCTGTTTCATAGCTTCACTCTCCAAACACGACAGATAGCCTGAGAACTACTCTAGTAGTGCAGGACCCCAGAAGGCAATAAAAAATCCAGGGTCCATATATATGA